>JBDTAU010000030.1:0-6422 GCA_039924465.1 Dermatophilaceae bacterium | reverse complement strand
TCCCGAAGGAGGTGGCTGAGTCGAAGAAGACGGCGCCCTTGCGCAGCGTCACGGTCTCCTTGCCGGCATTGATCAGGTCCGGGTCCTCCTCGCCGTCAAAGGGGTAGGCCCCGACGCCGAGGATGCCGTTCTCGGACTGCAGCACGATCTCGACGTCGTCGGGGACGTAGTTGGGCACCAGGGTCGGCAGCCCGATCCCGAGGTTGACGTACATGCCGTCGAACAACTCCTGGGCCGCCCGGGCGGCCATCTGCTCACGAGTCAGTGCCATGGCTCAGGCCTCCTGCTGGTCGGTGGGCTGGGGGCGGACGGTGCGACGCTCGATCCGCTTTGTGGCGGCCTGTTCCGGCGTGAGGGGCAACACCCGCTGGACGAAGATCCCCGGGAGGTGGATCTGATCAGGGTCGAGCTCACCCGGCTCGACGAGCTCCTCGACCTCGGCGACGGTGATTCTTCCGGCCATCGCGCAGAGCGGGTTGAAGTTGCGGGCCGAGAGGTTGAAGACGAGGTTGCCGTGCCGGTCGCCCTTCGCGGCTCGGACCAGGCCGTAGTCGGTCTTGATGGCCGTCTCGAGGACGAAGGTCTTTGACTCGCCGTCGAGTTCGAAGTCCTGGGTCTGCTTGGGCGGCGAGGCGCTCACGATGGTGCCCTGCGCGTCGTAGCGCCACGGCAACCCGCCCTCGGCGATCTGGGTGCCGACCCCGGTCCGGGTGAAGAAGGCCGCGATACCGGACCCACCCGCCCGTAGCCGCTCGGCCAAGGTGCCCTGGGGGGTCAACTCGACTTCGAGCTCACCGGAGAGGTACTGCCGCTCGAACTCCTTGTTCTCCCCGACGTAGGAGGAGATCATCTTGGCCAGTCGTTTGTCCTTGAGCAGAATCCCGAGACCCCAGTCATCGACGCCGCAGTTGTTGGAGACGGCGGTCAGGCCGCTGGCGCCGGCGTCATGGATCGCCTGGATCAAGACGCTCGGTACGCCGCACAGACCAAAGCCACCCACCGACAGCGACATCCCGTCGCGGATCCCGGCGATGGCCTCTTCGGGGGAGCTGACAACTTTGTCCATGTTCGGACTCTATAGCGAGTCGCCGGGGGGTGGGGAGTGGGATGCACCCACGTCCCGGCGGTCGGGGTGGGCGCAGCTCACGTATGCCGCCGAGCGGGCTTCCGAGGAGCCGTCCCACTCAGGTGCGCGGCGCTGGTGAATAACAGTAATGTCATTTCACTCTGAATTGAATAACAGTGATGTAATTCATGAGGAAAACTTGTTAATTGAGTGATGGAACTGCATTAATGGGGCAGTTGTGTCCGCATGTTGCGACACCTGCCCCGTGAAATGAGACACCCGTGACCTCGCGCCGCCGTCAACTCGGACTCGCCCTGATCGTCCCCGCGCTCGCCCTGCCCCTCGCTGGCTCGCCGGCGCAGGCGTACACGCCGCCGGCGCCGCCCGCCCGGTCGCTGCCGAGCGGTCTCGACGTGGCGGTTCCGTATCAGGGTCAGACGATCTGTGACCCGCACGCCCGCCCGGGCGTGCTCAGCTTTGCCACGCTGATGACCAAGCACTACGGCATGGGGTCGACTGCGCTCATCGGTCGCACCTGCGCCAGCGACGTCTCCGAGCACTACGACGGGCGTGCGTGGGACTGGATGCTCAACGTCGCCAACCCGGACCAGGAAGCCGTGGCCCAGTCGGTCCTCACGTGGCTGACCGCCCCGGATGCCCAAGGTCGACCAGGGGCGATGGCCCGGCGCTTCGGGATCATGTACATCATCCACAACCGGAAGATGTGGCGGGCGTACGCGCCGGAGCGCGGGTGGGCGGCCTACTACGGGGTGTCACCGCACACAGACCACATCCACTTCAGCTTCACCTATGACGGGGCAGCGGGCCGCACCTCGTGGTGGACCGGGGTCGCCACGACGAGCTACCTGACCTCGCTGCCACCCGTGACCCCGCCGGCGGTCATCCCCGTCCCGACCAGTCCGGGCGTGCTGTCCTACGGGATGACGTCCGAGGCGGTTCGGCAGTTGCAGTCCAGGTTGGGCTCGCTACCGACGACCGGGTACTTCGGCCCGATGACCAAGGCGAGGGTCATCGAGTACCAGCGATTCGTCGGACTGCCACAGACCGGGGTTGCTGACCTCACGACCCAGAAGGTCTTGGCCGAGCGGGGCTGGTCCACCACCACGGCCCCGGTTCCGACGACGTATCCGACCCTCTCCTATGGGATGACCTCGGAGGCGGTGCGCCGGTTGCAGGAGAAGTTGGGCTCGTTGCCGACGACGGCGTGGTTCGGTCCGATGACGCAGGACCGGGTCAAGGCGTACCAGAAGTTCATGGGCCTGTCGGTGACCGGGGTGGCTGATTCCAGGACGCAGGAGTTGCTCTTCACCAAGGGCTGGTCCACCTCCACGACGGCGTCGTTCGTGACGCCGGACGTCAGCGGGAGGGGAGCGGTCATGACCGCACTGGCACCGGCGATGGCTGCCGACTTCAGCCCGGCCGTCTCGACCGTGTCGACGACGACCGGCTACACGGGATTCAAGAGCACCGTCCTGGCGGAGGGGTCGCGGGGGCCTGCCGTGCGAGCGCTGCAGAGGGGGCTCGGCGGGATGCCGGTCGACGGCGCCTTCGGACCTTTGACGACGCGCAAGGTGGCGGCGCTACAGCGATCCCAGGGGCTCCCCGAGACGGGCGTGGTCACCGCTGACGTGTGGGACGTCCTCGAGCAGCGCGACTACCCCTTCATCGACAACCGGACCCGGGTGCTCCGGGTCGGAGATGTCGGCACGGAGGTCACTGCGGTTCAGCAACTTCTCGGGGTGCCACTGACGGGGACGTTCGACCTGCCGACCCGCGCGGCCGTGAAGGCGGCCCAGGCCAAGGCCGGCCTGGCGAGCACCGGGGTCATCGCCTCGCGCACCTGGACGTTGTTCGACCGGCTGTCCGCCTAACGCAGGTCGAGGGTGACTCCCTCGGCACGCAGCCGGCTGGCATCGTCAGTGGCGCCGCGGGTCAGCACGACCGACCCATCGGCGGCGAATGCGCTGAGCGTGTGCTGCAGGACCGCGGCGAGGTCGCCCTGCACCGCGATGCGCGGGGAGAGCCCCCAGTTGCCTTGGGGGGCTACGAGGTCGCCGTAGGCCGTTGAGTCGCCTCCCACGCGCAACGCGTCGTCGGACGGGGTCGGCTCCTCCATCGGGGTGAACTGGTCCCCGTGGGTTGACAGCTCGCGCGCCTCGTCGACGGCGCTCGGCGCTGCGGCCGCCTCCGGGTGGGCCCGAGCGAGTGCTGGCTGGCAGACGAGGACCGCATCAGCGACCGCGGCGGCTGCGGTGGCGGGGTCAACGGTCACCACGACATCCGCAGTGTCATGGCCCGCGTCGTCGCGGGCCGTATCGCCGGGGGTGAGGACCACGGTCGCGCCCACCGACCAGGCCGCGAAGGCCCAGTAGACGGACCGCCAGTGCGCCGGCAGGTCGAGCCACACGGAGGTTCCCGGCCCGGCGGCGAAGTCGTCCTGCAGGAGGTTGCCGGCCTTGCTCACCCAGTTGATGAGGACCCGGGCCGACAACTCGATCCGCTCGCCGCTCGTGGGGCCTGGCTCGTCGTCGTACCACGTCAGTCGGGGCCGGCCGGGATCGATGGACTGGAGGCGGCCCAGCAGGTCCCAGGGAGACTCGGTGGTCCTCGTGGTCCTCGTCGTCGTCGGGTCGGTCATTTCCCGGGCTCCTTCGTCGTCGTACCAGGGGGTGCCTGGGTGAGGGGCTCGTCATTCTTGATGGCTTGAAAGAGGGCGCGCGCCTTCTCGGTGTCCCACTTCACGGCGAGGCCCGCATCGGTCGGGTAGGCGAGATCGGACGTCGGGACCCCGAGCGACAGACCCTGGTCGTTGCTGACGGCCCGCATCGCCTGGAGCACGCGGATGGCATCCCGAAGGCTGGTGTCCTGGCCGACGATGAGGCCGCTGGACACTGCGTCCGCGACGCTCTTGTAGCGCCAGGGCAGGAGCACTGTCGACGGGGTCGCCGCCTGCTTCATCACGGCGCCGAGGAACTGGCGCTGCCGGTTCGCCCGTCCGATGTCGCCGAGCGGGTCCTCGTAGCGGGACCGGACGTAGCCCAGGGCATCCGGCCCGGACAGCACCTGGCAGCCCTTCTTGAGGTTGATGTGGGCCCCCTTCGGGTCCACCATGTCGCGCGGCACACAGAGGTAGACGCCGCCGAGCCCATCGACCATCCCGGCGAATCCTGCGAAGCCGATCTCGACGTAGCCGTCGATGTAGACGCCGGTGACCTGCTCGACCGTCTCGGTGAGCAACTTCGCGCCGCCGAGCGCGAAGGCTGCATTGATCTTGTTGCTGCCGTGGCCGGGGATCGGCACGTAGGAGTCCCGGGGGATCGAGACGATGATCGGCTTGCCGCCGCTCTCCGAGATGTGGACGAGCATGATGGTGTCGGTCCGCTTACCCTCCGCGGTGCCGGTGCCCAGGGCTTTGCGCTGCGCCGTGGTGAGCCCTTCGCGGCTGTCCGACCCGACGAGCAGGTAGTTGTAGCCGGCCGTGTTGACCGGCCGCGACCCGGGCGCGTTGTCGACCCGTTCGACGCGACCCCACGCAGCGACGGGGACCCAGACGAGGAAGGCCAGCCAGGCGATAATGAGCACGGCGGCGAGGAGCAGCGCCGCCCGACCTTTCCTCAGTCGGGTCCGCTTGACCTCGGTCGGCGCTCCGGGCCCGCTGCCACGTCCGCCCTGCTGGTCAGTCGGCCGACTGGCGCGGGGGGGGTCTTGACGTGGGCCCGGAGCTGCGGCGCGGGGGGAACTCCGACGACCAGCCTTCCGCGTATCGACGACGTAGACGTCGTCTCCGTGCGTGGGGCGGGCGGAGGGGTCGCGGGTGTCCGGCATGCTCAACTCTCGGGATCCGTGGGGGTGGGGGCGTCAGGGGTGCTCGGGCCCAGCAGTGCCGGGTGTTCTGCCGGAACGGGAGTGTCGCGCAGCGCGAACTGACGTGCGAGCCGGGTGTAGCGCGTCTCCATGTCACGAAACCGCTTGAAGGTCGTCACGACGAAGCCGAAGAAGGCGACGACGAGGCCATAGAGGATGAGGTCGGCGCCACGGCCGATGCCGACTCTGAGGGCGATCCGGGTCCAGACGCTGGGGTCGAGGATCGACCAGACGGCGAAGGCCGCAAAGATGATCAGGCCGACCCGGCGCAGTGCCTGCGCCTTCTGCCCATAGCTGATCAGCAGCCGCCACGAGATGGCGAGCGTCCCGGCGATGAGCAGGATCTGGATGGTGAACTGCTTCATCGCCAGATCAACTCCGCCAGGATGTTCACGGTGTTCCAGAGCGACTGGCCCTTGGCCCGTGCGTAGTCGGTGTAGAGGATGTGGACCGGCTCCTCGGCGTAGCGGACCGGGCGGCCGTCGAAGCGCAGCGCGCCGATCTGGGACACGATCTCGGAGGCGTGGGCCATCCGGTTCTGGGTGATGTTGAGTCGCTCGACCACCGGGCGGTGCAGCACCCGGAGACCGTTGTGTGCGTCGGTGAGTCGGGTGCCGGTCGTGAGGTTGGTGTAGCTGACCGCCAGGCGGAGCACCACGCGCTTGAGGGCTGACGGCTTGGTCCGGTCATCGAGGAATCGCGAGCCGAAGACGACCTCGAGGTCATCGCGACGGATCCGGTCGAGCATCGCGACGACGTCACTGATCTGGTGCTGGCCGTCCGCGTCGAAGGTCACGACATAGGCCATCTCCGGGTCTTGGAGGGTGTAGTCGAATCCGGTCTGGAGCGCAGCCCCCTGCCCGAGGTTGACCGGGTGACGAACGACGACTGCGCCGGCGCGCTCGGCGATGGCAGCAGAGTCGTCGCTGGACCCGTCATCGATGCAGACGACCTTGGGAAAGACCGCGCGCGCGGCGGAGACGACGTCGCCGATGACCTCGGCTTCGTTGTACAGCGGCATCACCAGCCACGCATCATTGGTCTCCATCACCCCAAGAGTAAAGCCAAGCGACCATCGACCTGTCCCGGCGCCACGCGGGTCCGCCGCGCGCCGCCCACCCGGGCCCCGCCCTCCGACTACAGTCGGAGCACCATGACCGTTGATCGCACTCACGCTGCTGGTGGTGGCTTCGGCGCGCGAACCACTCCTGGCGCGTCCTCCGTCCCGGACGGCTCGGTCGGTGCTGTGGGCACCGAAGCGGCGACGCTCAAGATCGCCATCATCGGTCCCAGCCGGCCCGCTGGCGACTCCGCCGCCGAGCACACGACCAGCCTCGCGAATCATCTCGCGGAAGCTGGCTACGAGGTGTCGCTCGTGACCTGGGTGGGGCTCACCCCGTCAGGGCCGAAGCCTGCCCGTGGCACCGAGCCCAGCGGCCTACCTGATGGAAGAACCTGAACGGCTTCCGCT
>JBDTAU010000029.1:0-3720 GCA_039924465.1 Dermatophilaceae bacterium | reverse complement strand
GGTCCTACAAGTCCAACCCGGTGCCGGCCCTGATCGTCATCGCGATCATCTTCATCGTCATCAACTACGCGCTGACGACCGTCGCCAGCTACGTCGAGAAGCAGTTGCGGTCGCGGGGTCAGTCCACGATGGGGCCGGGTGCAGTTGCCACCATCGAACCGGGCGTGGGCGAAATGGGGTAGGGCTCACGCTCAGCCGCCGTGCAACGGCTGTGTCGCTCCATGACGAAGGGCGGGCTCCGGAGATCCGGAACCCGCCCTTCGTCATTGGCGCTCCCCCGATTGGACTCGAACCAATAACCTGCCGGTTAACAGCCGGCTGCTCTGCCAATTGAGCTACAGGGGAATGCTGCTGGCAAACCATAGCAAAGGAACCGGCCGGGACTAAATCCGATCCCATCAGTGTTTGATACAGGCTCGAAACAGGCCGGAATCAGGCTCGAAACAGGTCAGAGCCCGACCTCGGAGCGGAGCCTGAGCAGGAGGGTCGCCGCCTCTCGGACGACGTCCGGATCAGTAGGGTCGACCCCCTTGCCGGGCACCACCTGATCGATCAAGGCGCCGGTGGCGAGATCGGACCGGATCGCGACTCGGACCCGACTGCGCCCGTCCTGGACCCGGAACTCCTCCGCCAGGACGACACTGGCCTGGACCCGCTCGCGCAGCGCCTCCTGGATCCGGGTCGGCTCCCGCAGGACCCACTGGGCGGGTCGGCGGCCATCGACCCACGTCACCGTGAGCAAGCTGGCCTCGCCCTGCCACGTGCCGGAGTCGACTTCGTGCCAGGGCCGCTGCCACAGCAGCGCACCTCCCGGGCCCACTGCGCTCAACTGGTGGGTCGAGGCAACAGCGTGCTGATCCGACTGGGCGTCATGGGCCCAGGCGATGATCCGGTCACCCGCCGTGAGCGGCACCGCGGCGCGCACCGCTTCCGGCAGACCACCGTGCCGGCGATCGAAGATCCCCATCAACCCATCCCTGCCTTGATGTGAGCGAGCTCACGCTGGAGCTCTTGAAGTTGCGTGCCGAGCTATCGGGACCGGTCCGGGTCCGGGGTCTCGGCATGGTCGAGTCGGCGCATCTCGCTCATCGAGTCAGCGATGCTCCGGGTCAGCGCGATCGTGCGCACCCGGGCAAAGAGCTCTTCGACGTAGCGAGCGGTGGGCAACCCGGTCGAGCTGTCCATCTTGGTCGGCAGGGGTGCCACGGCGAGCTCACTCACAAGGCCCGAGACAGCCATCGGGGCCGCCTCGGTGACCGCCGCGGTCCAGGCCCTCGTGCTCCCCCGGTCGGCGCTCGAGGCGGCAATCCGCACCCCGTCGAAGACAGCCCGGTGCGCCGGTGCGCCGAACGAGTCCGAGGTGAGCAGGTCGATGGCCCCTGGGCGCAGGACGTTGGGGAACTGCAGCAGCACCTGAAGCAGTTGCCGCTCGGCCAGGACCACGGGATCACGCCGGTCCGGCGCCGGCATCGTGTCGGCCCCCTCCCCCAGCACCGGCTCCGATGGCTCCACGTCGCCGCTGTGCTGGCCCTGAGCGTGCTGGCCCTGGGCGGGGTGGCGCCGGTCCGATCGGCCCGTGTCGGCCGGGATCCGGCCGGCCCGGGCGACCTCGCTGGCCACCTGCTCGACCTCGAGGCCGAGCAACCCGGACACCTCACGGGTGTACTCCGGGCGCAGCGACCGGTCCCGGATCGAGGCGATGATGGGCGCGACGGCCCGGTTGGCCTGGATCCGCCCCTCGGCCGTGTCCAGGTCGAAGCGCTTGATCGTCGTGCGGACGGCGAACTCGAAGATCGGGACCGCGTCCTCGATCAGCTCCTGCACCGCGGGGTCGCCCTCGGCCTGGCGCAACTCGCAGGGGTCCTTGCCGGACTTCTCCACGGCGACGAAGGACTGCGACACCCACTTGTCGTCATCGGCGAAGGCCCGCATCGCCGCCTTCTGCCCAGCGGCGTCCCCGTCGAAGGTGAAGATCACCTTGGCCGGCGCGAGGTCGGCCTCATCACGCATGATCCGGCGCAGCACCTTGATGTGCTCCGCGCCGAAGGCGGTGCCGCACGTCGCCACCGCGGTCTCCACGCCCGCCAGGTGACAGGCCATGACGTCGGTGTAGCCCTCGACGATGACCGCCTGCCGGTCCCGGGAGATCTGCTTCTTGGCCAGGTCGAGTCCGTAGAGGACGGTCGACTTCTTGTAGATCGGGGTCTCCGACGTGTTGAGGTATTTCGCCTCGATCCGGTCGTCGTCAAAGAGGCGCCGGGCGCCGAAGCCGACGGTGTCCCCCGTGATGTCGCGGATCGGCCAGACCAGGCGTCCTCGGAAGCGGTCGTAGAGCCCGCGGGCCCCGCGACCGACGAGGCCGCCGATCACCATCTCGTCGTCGGTGAAACCCTTACTGCGCAGGTGCCGGACCAGGTCCTCGCCACCGCGGGGGGCGAAGCCCACCCCGAAGTGCTTGGCCACGGTCCCGTCGAAGTCACGGGCGCGCATGAAGTCGCGCCCGGCCCGGGCCGCCGGCAGGTTGATGAGGGCATTGGTGTAGAACTCCTGCGCGACGCGGTGCGCCTCCACGAGCCGTGAGCGGCGTCCGAGGCCCTCCTCGCGGGGCCGGGAGCCACCGTCCTCGTAGCGCAACTCCATGCCGAGCTTGCCCGCCAGCCGTTCGACGGCCTCGCTGAAACTGAGGTGGTCGACCTTCTGGACGAAGGAGATGACGTCGCCGCCCTCACCGCAGCCGAAGCAGTGCCAGGCACCGACGGTGGGGCGCACGTTGAACGACGGTGACTTCTCGTCGTGGAAGGGGCACAGCCCCTTCAGGGAGCCCACGCCGGCCGAGCGCAGGTTCACGTGCTCGCGCACGACATCCTCGATCGAGGACCGCTCCTTGACCGTCGCGATGTCGTCGCTGTTGATCAGCCCCGCCATCCTCACCTCCTGTCGCTGAGGTGAGTCTAGGTCGTCCCGCGCGACCGTCTCAGCCGGACCACTTCTGGTGCAGCACGAGGGCCCGCACATCCGTGAGGGAGGCCACCTGGTCGACGATGACCCGCAGCCGCGCCGCGTCCCCGTCCGCCGCGAGGTAGTCGCCGCGCAGGTCCGGGTCGAGTCGCTCCTCCGGGAGGGCGGCATACGCGGCGGTGAGCGCGCGCACGACGACACGCTGCTCGGACATGGCCCGTTGACGCACCTCGGTCGTCATGACGAAGTGGTTGGCGACGGCCTTGAGCACGGCGCATTCAGCCCGGGTCCCGTCGGGCACCACGAGGTCGGCTGCGAACCGGGTCAGGTCACCGAGGCCGTAGCGGTCCCGGGTGGCCTGCTCGACGACCCGGACGAAGTGACCGATGAGGCGGCTGGTCATGTCCTTGAGCGCCGCGAGGCCGGCCCGGGAGCCGTCGTAGGACGCCGGCATCACCCCGGAGGCGAGGATTCGGCTCAGGGCGGCCCCCAGGGCATCAGCCCCGAGATCGGGTGCGTAGGTGCTCGCGGCTACCTCCAGGACCGCCGCCATCTCACCGGGAGAGTGCAGGATCCGCGGGTCGAGCCACCCCGAGGCGATCGCGTCCTCGACGTCGTGGACGGAGTAGCCGACATCATCGGACCAGTCCATCACCTGCGCCTCGAGGCACCGGACGCCGGGGGGCGCACCCTCCCGGACCCAGGTGAAGACCGGCAGGTCCGCCGCGTAGACCCCGAACTTCTTGGTGGGATAGGGGGCCT
>JBDTAU010000028.1:0-6709 GCA_039924465.1 Dermatophilaceae bacterium | reverse complement strand
CCTCCCGTAGGAGTCTGGGCCGTGTCTCAGTCCCAGTGTGGCCGATCGCCCTCTCAGGCCGGCTACCCGTCGTCGCCTTGGTGAGCCACTACCTCACCAACAAGCTGATAGGCCGCGAGTCCATCCCCAACCGAAAAACTTTCCACACCCCCCCATGCGAGAGGATGTCATATCCGGTATTAGCCCCGGTTTCCCGGAGTTATCCCAGAGTCAGGGGCAGGTTACTCACGTGTTACTCACCCGTTCGCCACTGATCAAACCCAGCAAGCTGGATCATCACCGTTCGACTTGCATGTGTTAAGCACGCCGCCAGCGTTCGTCCTGAGCCAGGATCAAACTCTCCGTTGATGTTCAAACACCCCAACCCACCAACCCCACCCCAAAAGGGCAGAAGCCAGCAAACCAGAGCAAAATTTGAACCCCCAAAAAGGAGTCCGAAAACCCGGCAAGAGTCAGAACAACTAGCAAAAACTAGTCAATCCAAATCAAACCAAAGGATAAAAAACGCCGCCACCCCAGCCCAACCACTCACCACAACGGCAAACGACCAAACCAGAAACAACGACGCATAAAACTTGGCATCGATTATCTGACACGCTGTTGAGTTCTCAAAAATCGGACACACACCAACAACCAAACCCCCCACACAGGAGAGCCAGCCACCAGGGCAACCCTACAAACCTACCCACGCCAAACCACCGAGTCAAATCGACGCCCGGCCTCCGAGGAGTCCGGCCGCACGTCTTCGTGGTGGTTCTTGCGGGAGACCAAACCATAACAGGGCTTTGCCCCCACGCCCTAATCGGCCCCCTGCCGCGCTGTTCCAGCGACCTCGACCAGCCACGGAAACCGCCCCTGACCTGCGGGAACAGCCCATCAACCACAGCTGGCCCGCCGGACCATCCACCCCCGAATCAGGCGATGCGCTCGATGACGATCGGGTCCAGCACCGGCCGCGACCCCTCGGGCGCGATGGTGAATCCGCCTTCCAGCGCCTCCAACGCCCGCTCAAACCGCTCCGGGGTGTCGGTGTGCAACGTCAGCAGCGGGTCTCCTCCACGCACGGTCGCCCCCGGCTTGGCGTGGATCTCCACCCCGGCGCCGGCCTGGACCGGGTCGCCCCTCCGGGCGCGCCCAGCACCAAGGCGCCACGCAGCCACGCCCACCGCAAGGGCGTCGAGCTCCACCAGCACGCCGTCCGCCGGGGCCGGCACCGAGTGGGTCTCCCGCGCCACCGGCAGCGCAGCGTCCGGGTCGCCGCCCTGGGCGCGGATCATCCGCTTCCACGCGTCCATCGCCCGGCCGTCAGCCAGCACGTCCGCCGGGTCGACGTCGGAGACCCCGGCGCCGGCGACCATCTCCCGGGCCAGCGCAATGGTCAGCTCCACCACGTCCGGCGGTCCGCCACCGGCGAGCACCTCCACCGACTCTCGCACCTCGAGCGCGTTGCCGGCGGTGAGCCCCAGCGGGGTCTGCATGTTGGTCAGCAGCGCGACGGTCCGCACGCCCGCGTCCGTGCCGAGCCGCACCATGGTCTCGGCGAGCTCGCGCGCCTGGCCGAGCTCCTTCATGAACGCACCCGAGCCGACCTTGACGTCGAGCACCAGGGAGCCCGTGCCCTCGGCGATCTTCTTGCTCATGATCGATGACGCGATGAGCGGCACGCAGGACACCGTCCCCGTGACGTCGCGCAAGGCGTAGAGCTTCTTGTCCGCCGGCGCCAGCCCCGCCCCGGCGGCGCAGATCACGGCGCCGACGTCCTCGAGCTGGGCCAGCATCTGCGCGTTGGACAGGTCCGCCTGCCACCCCGGGATCGACTCGAGCTTGTCGAGGGTGCCACCGGTGTGGCCCAGTCCGCGGCCGGACAACTGGGGCACCGCCACGCCACACGCAGCCACGAGCGGCGCGAGCGGCAGGGTGATCTTGTCGCCGACGCCCCCGGTCGAGTGCTTGTCACTGGTCGGCCGGGACAGCCCCGTGAAGTCGAGCCGCTCCCCCGATCGGAGCATCGCGTCGGTCCACCGGGCGATCTCGCTGGGGGTCATCCCGTTGAGATAGATCGCCATCGCGAGCGCCGACATCTGCTCCTCGGCCACCGCACCGCGCGTGTACGCGTCGATCACCCAGTCGATCTGCGCGTCACTCAGCTCCACCCGGTCACGCTTCGCGGCGATGACGTCAACCGCGTCGAAGGCCTCGCTCATGTCCACTCATTCCTCGTCGGTTCGGGCTCCGGCCAACTTGTCCAGGTCATCCCGGCCAAAGGCCTGGGGCAGCATTTGCGCCATCGGCAGGATCCCCTCGGGAGTCATCAGCAGACAGGTGGGCCCGCCGTTCTCCCAGAGCAACTGGCGGCAGCGACCACACGGCATCAGCGGCGCCCCGTCGCTCCCCACGCACGACACCGCCACGAGCCGACCTCCACCGGTGGCGTGCAGGTCCGAGACCATCCCGCACTCCGCGCACAGGGCCACCCCGTAGGCCGCGTTCTCGACGTTGCAGCCCGCGACCACCCGCCCGTCGTCGACGAGGCCGGCCACCCCCACGGGGAAGGATGAGTACGGCGCGTAGGCCCGCTGCATCAGCTCGATCGCGCGCTCTCGCAAGCGATCCCAGTCGATGTCGTATGCCGCTGAGTGACCTTCCAGCCCGCCAGCCGGATCCCCGCCTGACGAGGTGTCGGATGAGGTATCAGCGGAGGTTTCGGGTGAAGTCATGACGCCTCACCCTTGCGATAGATGAGCCCGTCCGCAGCCGGCATTCGCAGCCGCTGCGACGCGAACGCGAGAACGAGGAGCGTGGCGATGTAGGGGGTCATCGCGGTGAGTTCGCTCGGCATGATCGAGGTGAACCAGAACCAGGCACCGACCAGCAGGGCCATGACGACGGTGACGATGCCGGTGACCGGCTTGCCCTGCTTGCGTCGCCACAACTGCCAGACCCCCCAGATGAGCAGGAAGACCGCGGTCGGGAGCAGGTAGGCGTGGATCACGTCGTCGCCCCCGCGCAGGTTGATCGCGTCGGTGTAGCCGAAGAGTGCCGCGCCACCGGCCAGGCCGCCGGGTCGCCAGTTGCCGAAGATCATCGCGGCCAGGCCGATGAAGCCTCGGCCACCGGTCTGCCCATCGCGATAGAGGCCGGAGGCGACCAGCGCGAGGAAGCCGCCACCGAGGCCGGCGAGACCGCCGGAGATGACCGTCGCCCAGAACTTGTAGCGGTAGACGTTGACCCCGAGCGTCTCGGCCGCCGTCGGCGACTCGCCGCAGGAGCGCAGACGCAGGCCGAAGCCGGTCCGCCACAGGATCCAGTAGGTGGCGAAGAAGAGCAGCACGACGATGATCGTCAGCACGGACAGGTGGTAGACCAAAGCTCGCAGGGTCGAGGCGACGTCGGCCAGCAGGAAGGTGCCACCCTTCTCGATCTCGCCGAGTTTGTCCGCGAGCGGACCGATGGTGATGGTCGGCAACGGATCAAGCCCCGGTGACTGGGTGGGGCCACCGCCCGGGAGCCCGGTGAAGGTTCGCGCTGCGAGATAGGCGGCGGCGCCGGCTCCCAAGGTGTTGATCGCGACACCGGACACGATGTGGTCGACGCCGAAGACCACGGTGGCCAGCGCGTGGATCGCGCCGCCGATCGCGCCGAGCAGGATGGCCCCGAGCACGCCGACCCACGGACCGTAGTGGTAGCCGAAGAACGCGCCGCCCCACGTGCCGAGGATCATCATGCCCTCAAGGCCGATGTTGACGATGCCGGCCCGCTCGGACCAGAGGCCGCCGAGCCCGGCGAGGGCGATGGGTGCCGCGAGGGCGATCGCCGCGGCGATCGCACCAGAGGAGTTGATGTCGTTGGCGCCGGTCACGACGCGGACCGTCGAGAGGACGAGCAGGGCGCCGACCAGATAGACAGCCAGGCGCAGCCAGCGGGAACGGGCCCAGTGCGACTTCTCGGCCGGCTGGCCAGTTGTTTCGGGAGCCCCGGGGGCCCCTGTCAGGGTAGACGTGCTCATGCCCGGCTCCCTTCCAGCGCGCCGGCTTCCGCGGTGAGGCGGGCCGCGACTTGACGTTGCTCGATCCGCACGTTGGCTCGCCGCACGACCTCGTAGGCGATGACCACGGACAGGACGATGACACCCTGGATGACCAAGACGAGCCGGTCACTGACCCCGGCTTGGATCTGCAGCGCGTTCGACTGCTGGTCGAGGAAGGACCAGAGCAGGGCCGCGAAGGCGATCCCGACCGGGTGGTTGCGCCCGAGGAGGGCGATCGCGATCCCCGCGAAGCCGAGCCCGGGCTGGAACGTCGAGCCGTAGGAGAAGTCCTGGCCGAAGAGGAGCGGCATCCCGACCAGTCCCGCCATCGCGCCGGAGATGATCATCGACAGGGCCACCATCCGCTTGACCTTGACCCCGCTCGCGACGGCCGCCGTCTCGGACGAGCCAGTAGCTCGGAGGTCGAAGCCGAAGCGCGTCTTGTTGAGGACGAACCAGTAGCCGACGCCGACGAGGATCGCGAGCACCACCAGTCCGTAGACCTCTCGGCTGCTGCCCGGGATCAACGGGATCCCTGGCACCCGGGACGACTCGGGCAGCGGCGTGGTCTGGATGACGTTGGAGCCGCCGGAGTCAGCAGAGACCCTGCGCAGGAGGAAGGCGACCAGGAAGGTCGCGATCGCGTTGAGCATGATCGTCGAGATGACCTCGGACACTCCGCGATAGACCTTGAGCAGCCCCGCGATCCCGGCCCAGATCCCACCGGTGACCATGGCGACGACGAGCCCGAGCAGGATGTTGAGCGGCCCCGGGAGCCAGCCCTGCCCGGCGACCAGCGCAGCGAAGAACGCCGCGATCCGGTACTGCCCGTCAACACCGATGTTGAACAGGTTCATCTTGAAGCCGATGGCGACCGCCACTGCTGACAGGTAGTAGACGATCGAGGCGTTGATGATGGCCGAGATGACGCGCGGCTTCGGCGGCGACAGGATCGTGGACCAGACCTGGCCGACCGGGTCGTTGGCGGCAAAGAGGATGATCGAGGTGACGATCACCGCGACCACGATGGCCAGGACCGGGGCCGCCAACGACAAGGCGATACGACGGAAGTCAAAACGCTTGGTCATCAGGCGACCTCATCCTTCGTCGTGGCCCCGGTCATCGCCGACCCGAGCTCCTGCTTGGTCACCGTGGCCGGGTCGAACTGCCCCACCAGAGCGCCCCGAAGGATGACGTGGAGCGTGTCGGACAGACCGATGAGCTCCTCGAGGTCGGCCGAGATGAGCAGGACCCCCAGTCCTTGGGAGCGCGCGGCCTTGATGTGGTCCCAGATGGCTGCCTGGGCGCCGACGTCGACGCCCCGGGTCGGGTGGGCGGCGACGAGGACCCGCGGTTCACGGCGCATCTCACGGCCGATGATGAGCTTTTGCTGGTTGCCACCGGACAGCGACTCGGCGGTGACGTCGATCGACGGCGTCCGCACGTCGTACTGCTCAACGATGTCCTGGGTCTCCCGCTTGGCGGCAGCCACGTTGATGAGCCAGTTGCCGGGACCCTTGAGGTAGGCCGCCTCGGTCTGGTGCCCGAGGACGACGTTCTCCCAGAGCGGCGCAGCGAGCAGCAGCCCGTGCCGGTGCCGGTCCTCGGGGATGTAGCCGATCCCGGCTTCACGCAACTCTCGCGTCTGCCATCTCGAGGTGTCGACGTCATCGAGCAGGATCTGGCCGGAGGACGGCTCGCGCATTCCCATGATGACCTCGACGACTTCGGCCTGGCCGTTGCCCTCGACGCCGGCGATGCCGACGATCTCGCCCGCGTGGATCGTCAGGTTGATCCCGTTGAGGAGCGGGCGCCCGCCGAGGGGGTCATCGAGAGAGGTGTCCACGATGGTGAGGACTGGGATGTCCGTGACGGTCGAGTCCCGGGTCTGCGGGGTCGGTAGCTCGGAGCCGACCATCAGCTCGGCCAGTTGACGCGCGGTGACACCCTTGGGATCGACCTCGGCCACCGTGGTCCCGCGCCGGATCACGGTGATCGCGTCGGCCACCTTGAGGACCTCGTCGAGCTTGTGTGAGATGAAGATGACGGTCAGACCCTCGGCCTTGAGACCGCGCAGGTTGTCAAAGAGCTCGTCGACCTCTTGCGGGACCAGGACCGCAGTCGGCTCGTCCAGGATGATGATGTTGGCGCCGCGGTAGAGGACCTTGAGGATCTCGATCCGCTGCCGGGCTCCGACCCCGAGGTTCTCCACGAGGGCGTCAGGGTCGACCCCGAGCCCGTAGTCCGTCGAGATCTTCTCGATCTTCTGGCGGGCCGCGTCACCGATGCCGTGCAGGCGCTCGGCCCCGAGGACGACGTTCTCGAGGACCGTGAAGTTGTCGGCCAGCTGGAAGTGCTGGAAGACCATGCCGATCCCGGCGTCGATCGCGTCGGACGGCGAACGGAGCTTCAGGACTTCGCCGCTGACGGTGATGGTCCCCTCGTCCGGTTGCTGGACGCCGTAGAGGATCTTCATCAGGGTCGACTTGCCGGCCCCGTTCTCGCCGACGATCGCGTGGACGCTGCCCCGGCGAACGGTGATGTTCACGTCACGGTTGGCCACGACCCCCGGGAACCGCTTGGTGATTCCGCGCAGCTCGACGGCCGGGGGCGCATCGCCCGCGACGGGGGACGGGTCAACGGTGGGTGCTGTCACGTCGGCTCCTTCGACAGCGGACGAAA
>JBDTAU010000027.1:0-5291 GCA_039924465.1 Dermatophilaceae bacterium | reverse complement strand
ATCATCGGCGCGGCCTCGGCCCGCAACCGGATGCGCGGCATCGTCACGAAGATCACCCAGGACACGGTCATGGCCCAGGTCGAGCTCCAGTGCGGCCCCTTCCGGATGGTCTCCCTCCTGTCCACCGAGTCCGTGCAGGACCTCGGTCTCGAGGTCGGCGGCGTCGCCGTCGCCTCGGTCAAGTCGACTCACGTCGTCGTGGAGGTCCCCGCGTGATCCCCGCCCGGTCAGTCCGAAGCCCCTCCCCCCGGGCCGGCGTCACCGCACCCCTCGCACTCGCGGCGGCGGTCGCCCTCTCCCTGTCCGCGTGCGGCGCCACCGACACACCGGCCGACGCGGCGCCGCAGGGTGGCAGCACCGGCACCACGGCGGACACCCTGACCGGGACGGTGACGGTCCTCGCGGCCGCCTCGCTCACCGAGTCCTTCGACCAGATCAAGAAGGACTTCGAGGCGGCCCATCCCGGAGTGAGCATCGAGGTCTCCTACGGCTCCAGCGCGACCTTGGTCCAGCAGGTCAACGGCGGCGCCCCCGCCGACGTCATCGCGCTCGCGGGCGAAGCCGCCGCCGAGCCGCTCGACACATCGATGATCAGGACGACCTCGACCTTTGCCACCAACAAGCTCGAGATCGCCGTCCCACCGGGCAACCCCGGCAAGCTCACCGGGATCACCGACTTCGGCAGGCCAGGCCTGCGTCTCGTGCTGTGCGAGGCGAGCGTCCCCTGCGGCAAGGCCGCCGCCACGACACTCGAGAAGGCCAGGGTCAACCCGGCCATCGACTCCTACGGCACCGACGTGAAGGCCACCTTGACCTTCGTCGAGCAGGGCGAGGCCGACGGGGCGATCGTCTACCAGTCGGACGTGGCGTCCGCCCAGGGCAAGGTGGAGGGCATCGAGATCCCGGCCGACCTCAACACGTCGTTGCGCTATCCGATCATCGGCCTCGACAGCCAGGCCGCGACCACCGCCTTCGTCAACTATGTGACGTCGGCCCGGGGAACCGCGACCGTGCAATCCTTTGGTCTCGGCCCCCCGAGCTGAGGCCCGGGAGCGAGCTGAGGACTTCTTTGATGATGAGGACCGACACGAGACAGGGATCGACCTGAGATGAGGTGGCGCTCGCGAGTCGTGCTCGGGGTGCCGGCGACGATCGGCGTCCTCCTGCTGCTGCTCCCGCTGGCGGCGCTGCTGCTGCGCGCCGACTGGGCCCGGGTCATCCCGGACCTCGGTAGCGACATCGCAGGGCCCGCCCTGCGCCTGTCTCTCATCACGACCTCCAGCACAGCGGTCCTGTGCCTGCTGCTCGGGACCCCCCTGGCCTGGCTGCTGGCCCGGTCCGATCGCCCGGCGATCAGTTGGCTGCGCGCCCTGCTCACGGTCCCGCTCGTCCTGCCGCCCGTCGTCGGCGGGGTCGCGTTGCTCTTGACCTGGGGCCGCAACGGCATCATCGGCTCCCACCTCGAGGCCTTCGGCATCCAGATCACCTTCACGACCGTTGCCGTCGTCCTGGCCGAGACGTTCGTCTCCCTCCCGTTCTATGTGCTCGCCGTCGAAGGCTCGATGCGCGGCCTCGACGTGCGCCTCGAGTCGGTGGCCCGCACCCTCGGCGCCACCGACCTGCGCTACCTGCGGACGGTCGCCCTCCCACTGGTCCTGCCCGGCATCGCGAGCGGACTCGCTCTCGCCTGGGCCCGCGCGCTCGGCGAATTCGGCGCGACGATCACCTTCGCCGGCAACTTCCCGGGCCGCACCCAGACCGCACCACTCGCCGTCTACGTCGGATTGCAGCAGGACCTGCAGATCGCCATCTCGATCAGCATCGCCCTGCTCGCCGTCAGTGTCCTCGTGCTCGGTCTGCTCCGGGGTCGGTGGATCCGGTGACCCCCCCGGCCCCGCCCTCAGCCAGCACCTCCACCGGGACCCGGTCAGCGCAGCCGGGCAGCGGGCTCGATGCACGGATCGCCTTGACCCGCGGGCGAATCACCGTCGACGTGGAACTCCACGCCGAGCCCGGGGAGATCATCGGCATCCTCGGACCCAACGGCGGCGGCAAGACCTCGACCGTCCTCGCGCTGGCCGGCATCCTCCCCCTGGAGACCGGCCACGTGCGGGTCGGCGGTCGCAACTGGGAGATGCCGGGGGGCCTCCGGCTCACCCCTGACGAGCGTCACGTCGGGCTGATGCTCGCTGACCCGCTCCTCTTCCCCAACCTGCGTGCGCTCGACAACGTCGCCTACGGCCCGCGCAGCCGTGGGCAGTCCCGCGCCGGTGCACGGGAACGGGCGAGCGCTGAACTGGCCCGAGTCGGCCTCGCCGACCAGGCCGAGATGCGCCCCAAGGAGTTGTCCTCTGGCCAGGCTGCCCGGGTCGCCCTGGCTCGGGCGCTGGCCACTGACCCGCTGCTGCTGCTGCTCGACGAGCCGCTCGCCGCGCTCGACCCGGACACCCGCGCCCGGACCCGCAGCGACCTCGCCGATCGCCTCGCGACCTACGAGGGCGTGACCGTCCTGGTCACCCACGACCCGCTCGACGCCCTGACCCTGGCCGACCGACTCGTCTTCATCGAGGGTGGCCGGGTCACCCAGTCCGGGTCCCCCGCCGAAGTCCTCCGCGAGCCTCGGACTCCCTACGTGGGCACCGTCGTGGGCCTCAACTTGTATGCCGCTCAAGGGGATTCGCACGGACACGTGGCCATCGAGAGGGGCGGGTCCCTCGTCACGACCGACTCGAGCGAGGGACCTGTGTGGGCTACGGTGCCGCCCACCGCGGTCTCGTTGCACCGCCATGTCCCAGAGGGATCCCCACGGAACACGTGGCAGTTGCGGGTCGCCGCCGTGACGATGCAGGGGCAGTCGGCTCGCATCGGGCTCATCGGCGACATCCACCTCACGGCCGAGGTCACCCTCGAGTCCGTGGCCGAGCTGGGCCTGCAGGTCGGTGACCAGCTGTGGGCCGCGGTCAAGGCGACCGAAGTGCGCACCTACCCCCGCTGACCCTCCGGTCGAGTGGCCCCGTCGTCCACAGCCCACGGATTCGGCACACCCCACGCTCCCCCTCCCCCACTCGAGTGGCCCCGTCATCCACAGGCTACCTGTGGACGGAGAGGCCACTCGACCGGGACTTGGCCCAGGTGGACGGAGAGGCCACTCGACCGGGGCTCGGTCCGTATGGACGGAGAGGCCACTCGAATGAGGCGCGCCCGCTCCTGGACGGGTCAGGCGTGAGGCGGGTCGAGCCGGGTCGCGGAGATGACCGCGTCCACGTTGATCGGGCCGTAGATGTGCGGGAACTCCTCCCCCGTCTCGGGAGTGCCCACCTCACGCACCACGGGCGAGGCCAGTCGCGCCTCGTCGATCTCAAGAAGCACCAGCGGCTCGGTCACGCCGGCATAGAAGGATCCCCGCACGACCGGCCACTGCTCGGACGAGGATGCGTGGATGAAGCCCTCGTCGGCCAGCGACCGGCCGATCGTCGACTGCGCGTACGACCCGGATCGTTGTGCCGCCGCCCAGGCCGCGGTCTCCGCAAGATGGAAGATCACCACGCACACCACGTTAGCGGTGCCGCTGGGAGCCGGCTGAGCGGCATACGGGAGGACAGCGACGCCCAGCCCAAAGTTCGGGGACAATGGCAGGGTGAACGAACCCGGGCAGGACCTCGAACTGCCACCGGGCCCCGGCCTGCGCGGCGGGCTCGTGATCCCGGCCGCAGAGCTGGTCGAGCGTTTCAGCCGAGCCAGCGGGCCAGGCGGCCAGGGGGTCAACACGACCGACAGCCGCGTCGAGCTGGTCTTCGACCCGGCGGCGAGCGCAGCTTTCACCGACGAGCAACGTGCTCGGGTGCTGGGCGGGCTCGGCGACCGCCTCGTCGGTGGGCACCTGCGCCTCGTCGGCTCCGAACATCGGTCGCAGCGCCGCAACCGGGAGGCGGTCCGGCACCGACTGAGCGCGCTCCTGATGGAGGCACTCGCCCCGACCCGGCAGCGGCGGGCGACCCGCCCGACCCGCGGCTCCCAGACGCGGCGGCTCAACGCCAAGAAGCAGCGGAGTGCGCTCAAGTCCGGACGCGGGCGGGTCAGCCCCACGGACTGAGCCGTCGCGAACCCGGCCCGAGCGGGGCTCGCGACGATGGCGGGGCGATGGCTCAGGAAGCGGTCCAGCCACCGTCACTGTTGATGACAGCCCCGTTGACGTTGACCGACTCGTCTGCAGCCAACCAGACGATGAGGGCGGCGATCTCCTCGGAGGAGGCCATCCGCTGGGCCCGGGAGAACCCGGCCTGCATCCGCTCCCACGCCCAGTCCGACTTGGGGACGGCGCCACCCTCGGCGATGTTGGTCTCGACACCGCCGGGGCAGACGACATTGCTGCGCACTCCTTGCGGCCCGTAGAAGAAGGCCGTGTTCCGGGTCATGCCGACCAACGCGTGCTTGGACGCGGTGTAGGCGATGCCGGCAGCACCACCGCTGACTCCGCCGATGGAAGCCACGTTGACGATCGACCCGGCCTTCTTGCCGAGCATCTGGGGCATGAGCGCACGGGTGAGGCGCATGGGCGCGGTGGCGTTGATCGCCATGACGCGGTCCCACGTCTCGTCGTCGACCTCGGTGACCGGGAGGAAGTAGTCCATCACGCCAGCGTTGTTCACCAGGACATCAGCGCCGCCGGCTTCCTTCGCTGCCGCGGCGACGGCGGCAACATCGGCAGGGTCGGTCAGGTCCCCCGCGACCACGGTGAAGGAATCGCCCAAAGCGGTTTCCAACTCGCGCAGTTGGACCTCGTTGACGTCAGCACCGATCACGATCGCCAACGCCCACGGCGGCAGCCTCATCGCAGCCAGCGACGGGCCGGGCCACGGCTCCACCTTCACCCTGGCCCTACCGCGATCCACGCGGTCGGCCCCCGCCTCCTGATCGATGGGGGACGACCCCCTGCGTGCACCTTTCATCGGTGCCCTAGGGTCGGTGGCCACAGTCCAGATCGGCGTTGTGGAGGGGATCCAGATGAGCAGGATGCAGGGGAAGGTCGCGGTCGTCACGGGCGCCGCGTCGGGCATCGGTCGGGCCACCGCCCGCCAACTGGTTGCTGAGGGTGCGATCGTGATCGGTGCTGACGTCAACGAGGTCCAACTGCGCGAGTTGGAAACCGCCTTGGGCGATTCCTTCACAGTGGTCGCGGGGGACCTGACTGACCCGGCCGATGTTGCCAACGTCGCCGCAGCAGCGGAGGAAGCCGGCGGCGCTGATGTCCTGGTCAACAACGCTGGCGTGATGGACTACTTCCTCCCGGT
>JBDTAU010000026.1:0-3309 GCA_039924465.1 Dermatophilaceae bacterium | reverse complement strand
GTCGATGCCCTCGGCTTCGACGTTGAGCTCGCGGGCCAGGCCGAACAGCTCGACCAGGGTCTTGCCGGCCGAGGCCATGGCGTCACGCGGTGTCATCGAGTTCTTCGTCTCGACGTCGACGACGAGCCTGTCGAAGTCGGTGCGCTGCTCGACACGGGTCGCCTCGACCTTGTAGGTCACGGCGAGCACCGGGGAGTAGATGGAGTCGACCGGGATCCGACCGATCTCCTGGTCCCCGGACTTGTTCTGCTGCGCGGAGACGTAGCCACGGCCACGCTCGACCGTCAGCTCCATCTCCAGCTTGCCCTTGTCGTTGAGCGTGGCGATGTGCAGGTCGGGGTTGTGCACCTCGACGCCGGCCGGCGGCGTGATGTCACCAGCGGTGACGACACCGGGGCCCTGCTTGCGCAGGTACATCACGACGGGCTCGTCGTGCTCCGAGGAGACGACGAGGGTCTTGATGTTGAGGATCATCTCGGTGACGTCCTCCTTGACCCCGGGGATCGTGGAGAACTCGTGCAGCACGCCGTCGATGCGGATGGAGGTGACTGCAGCACCGGGGATGCTCGAGAGCAGGGTGCGACGGAGGCTGTTGCCGAGCGTGTAGCCGAAGCCGGGCTCGAGCGGCTCAATGGTGAAGCGCGAGCGGTTGTCCGCAACGACTTCCTCGGAGAGCAGGGGACGCTGTGCGATGAGCACTGTTTCTTCCTTTCCAATGGGCACCCACTATTTGATGCCCAAAGATGGCGCCCGGGCGTGACCCGGGCGGGCTGGGTCGACTCGGTCTGCGAGCCCAGCCCCGAAGACGAGGATCCCGTATGCCGCTGAGCGGGCTCAGCGGCATACGGCCTCGTGGTCTGTCGTCAGTTCTTGGAGTAGAGCTCGACGATGAGCTGTTCGGTGAGCTGCGAGTCGATCTGCGCCCGCACCGGAAGCTGGTGGACGAGGATCTGCAACGAGCCGGGCACGACCTGCATCCAGGCCGGGACGGGACGCTCGCCGTAGGTCTGGCGAGCCAGCTCGATCGGGAAGCACTCAGCGGACTGCTTGCGGACCGTGACGATGTCGTACTGCTCGACGCGGTAGGACGGGACGTTGACGCGGTGACCGTTGACCTCGAAGTGACCGTGCGTGACGAGCTGACGGGCAGCGCGACGGGTGCGGGCCAGGCCCGCGCGGTAGACGACGTTGTCGAGCCTCGTCTCGAGAATGGTCAGGAGCGTGTCACCGGTCTTGCCGGGGCGACGCGCCGCCTCCTTGTAGTAGCGCAGGAACTGCTTCTCCATGACGCCGTAGGTGAAGCGGGCACGCTGCTTCTCCTGCAGCTGGGTCAAATACTCCTTCTCCTGGATCCGGCGACGGCCGTGCTGGCCGGGCGGAAAGGGACGGAGCTCATAGTTCTTGTCGCCGCCGACAAGGTCCATCTTCAGACGGCGGGACTTCTTGGTGATCGGGCCGGTGTACCGAGCCATGATTTATCTCTTCTTCCTGATCTCGTGGCCGGTCAGACGCGGCGGCGCTTGGGCGGGCGGCAACCGTTGTGCGGCGTGGGCGTGACGTCGCTGATCGCGCCCACCTCCAGGCCGGCAGCGGTCAGGGACCGGATCGCCGTCTCACGGCCAGAGCCGGGGCCCTTGACGAAGACGTCGACCTTGCGCATGCCGTGCTCCATGGCGCGGCGGGCGGCGGCCTCGGCAGCCATCTGCGCGGCATACGGCGTCGACTTGCGCGAGCCCTTGAAGCCGACCTGGCCGGCTGAGGCCCAGGCGATGACCGCGCCCGCGGGGTCGGTGATCGAGATGATCGTGTTGTTGAACGTGCTCTTGATGTGAGCGTGCCCGTGGGCGACGTTCTTCTTTTCCTTGCGACGAACCTTCGTCGCGCGAGCCTTGGGAGGCATATTTCTCCTACGTCAGAACTTGAGTCGGTGGGATCGAGCGGAGGCGGCGAACGCGTCCGGATCGATCACTTGGCCTTCTTCTTGCCGGCCACGGTGCGCTTCGGGCCCTTGCGGGTGCGCGCGTTGGTCTTGGTGCGCTGACCGCGCACCGGAAGGCCACGACGGTGGCGAATGCCCTCGTAGGAGCCGATCTCGACCTTGCGACGGATGTCGGCCTGCACCTCACGGCGCAGGTCGCCTTCGACCTTGAAGTTGCCTTCGAGGTAGTCACGGAGCGCAACGAGATCGGTGTCACCGAGGTCCTTGACGCGGACGTTGGGGTCGACGCCGGTTGCTGCCAGCGCCTCCTTGGAACGGGTGCGACCCACACCGAAGATGTAGGTCAATGCGACCTCGACGCGCTTCTCGCGCGGAAGGTCTACTCCAACAAGACGAGCCATGTTGGTGTTTCTCCTGATTTCTGTTGTCACGGAGGTCTGGTGCAGCCACCGGTCCGGATTCATGCCCCCCTTTGAGGGGCTCCGGTCCTCGGCCTCCGCGCCGAGGGTGACATCCAGCGCCGACACGACGGTCGGACATCTTGGGGTCGGGTGCTGCGATCTTGAGTTGTCTTGCGTGCTGTCGAAGTTCTGTCGACGGCGAGGTGGTGGCTCTGCTCAGCCCTGACGCTGCTTGTGGCGCAGGTTCTCGCAGATCACCATGACCCGACCATTGCGGCGGATCACCTTGCACTTGTCACAGATCTTCTTGACGCTCGGCTGAACCTTCATCTGCCTGCTGTCTTCAGATCACGCGCCAACTCCTGGTGCCCGGACGGGCAGCGGGGAGTCGGTGCTGGTTGTTCAATCGGGAGTGATGCGTCGTGACGGGCCCAGGGCCCACCAGTCAGCGGTAACGGAAGACGATCCGACCGCGGGTCAGGTCATAGGGCGACAACTCCACGACAACCCGGTCCTCAGGGAGGATCCGGATGTAGTGCTGACGCATCTTGCCCGAGATGTGGGCGAGCACCTTGTGACCGTTGCTGAGCTCGACCCGGAACATTGCGTTCGGGAGAGCCTCAACGATCGTGCCCTCAATCTCGATGACACCGTCCTTTTTGGCCATATCCTCCGTCAATCCATGCGACGGCCGACCCGGGACTGGGCCGGCCTTGGGGCGTGCCGTGGTCGTGCATGCATAAAGTCGGGCGTCGCGGCACACGACACCCAAGGATCCAGATTACGGCAGGGGCGCCGATACGCGAAATCCGGGCGCCTCGCCGGCGCCCGTCGATCAGAGCTGGGTCATCACCTCGGAAGCAATGACTTCAAGGTGGTCGAGGTCGCCGAGATCAAGAATCTGCAGATACAGGCGAGCGGCGCCGATGTCGCTGAAGCGTCCGATCTGGTCGACGACCTCGGCGGGGG
>JBDTAU010000025.1:0-7192 GCA_039924465.1 Dermatophilaceae bacterium | reverse complement strand
CACCCGGGCCCGATTCTCGAGGCCAGCCCGCCCGACACGCCTACCCGATCGCACCCGGGCCCGATTCTCGAGCCAGCCCGCCCGGCACGCCTACCGGATCGCACCCGGGCTGGATTCTCGAGGCGGTCGGGACGAGAGCGGGCTCAGGACCGGGTCAGCAGCCGGCGGACGGCGAGCGGCAGAGTGGTCGCCACGGTTCGGGCGCGAATCGGCCCACCGGCACTGGCCAGGTCGGCTGCGACGCCGTGGACGAGCGCCCCGAGCGAGCCGGCGTCGAGCGGTTCCAGTCCGGCCGCGAGCAGCATGCCGACCAGGCCTGAGAGCACGTCACCGGCACCAGCGGTCGCGAGCCACGCGGGGGCATCAGCCTGCGAGCGCACCGGGGCCGTCGGGTCGGGACTGACCACCAGCGTGGTGGCTCCCTTGAGCAGGACGGTCGCCCCCGTGATCGCCGCGAGCCGGCGGGCGTGGCCGAGCGGGTCGGCCTCAACCGCCTCGCGCGACACGTCGGGCGAGGTCGACTCCAAGCGGGTGAGCAGCCGAGCCAGCTCACCGGCGTGCGGGGTCAGCAGGGTCGCAGCCGGACGCGGGTCGCCGGTGATCAGGTCCAGTCCCCCGGCGTCGACGATGACCGGGGTGTCACTGGCCAGGGCGGCTCGGGCAACCCGGAGTTGCTCGGCCCCCTCGGGAGAGGCCGCGGCTTCGTCCACGTCCAGGCCCGGGCCGATGACCCAGGCCTGCACGTGTCCCTCGCCGTGCACGGCCTCGGGGACCGCCGAGCGGACGAGCGCATCCGGGGTCGGCGTCCCGATGTAGCGCGCCATCCCGACGCCCGCCTCGACCGCAGCGGTCACGCTCAGCACGGCGGCACCTGAGTAGGACTCGCCGCCGGCCACGATGCCGACGACGCCGCGCGAGTACTTGTCATCGGCCGGCCCGGGGACCGGCCACAGGGACACCACGTCGTCGTAGGTGAGTCGTTCGACGGCCGCCGGCAACCGATCCACGTCCAGCCCGATGTCCACCACCGTCAGCCGCCCCGAGGCCGCCTCACCGCTCGGCAGCAGGTGGCACGGCTTGGCGGTGCCGAAGGTGACGGTCTCGTCGGCCCAGACCGAGTCGTCGTCGCTGACCTCACCCGCGGGGTCCAGCCCACTCGCGAGGTCCACCGCGATGACCCAGGCGTCGTCCTCGATCGCGTCCACGAGGCGCGCCGCATCCGACCGCAGACCGGGCCGGGCGCCGATCCCGACGATCCCGTCCAGGACGACGTCTGCCTCGACGACCGCCATCGCCGCGGCCTCCGAAGAGTCGGCAGCGACGAGCACCCCGACCCCCGCGGACTCGGCCGCCTCGAGCCCGGCAGCATGCGTGCCCGTCCGACCGGAGGATGCCAACAGCACCGCGACGCAAGCGAACCCGGCATCGGAGAGGAGCTCAACGGCATACAGCGTGTCACCGCCGTTGTTGCCGGCGCCGACGAGCGCGACGACGGTGCGCCCGTCCCGCTCCTCGAGTCGGGCAGCGGCCACCTCGGCGAGCCCGTGGGCGGCCCGCTGCATCAACTCGCCCTCGGGGAGGTCGGCCATCGCGGCCTCCTCAGCCGCTCGGACCACCTCGATCGCATGTGCCCGGATCATCAGCCCTCCGCAATGACGACAGCCGACGCGATGCCCGCGTCGTGGGACAGGGAGACGTGGAAGACGTCCACCCCGAGATCGTTGGCCCGGGCCTGGACCGTGCCCCCGACCTCCAGGGACGGCTTGCCGTGGGCGTCCTGGACGACGCGAGCATCGGTCCAGTGCATTCCGCCGGGCGCCCCGAGCGACTTGGCGAGGGCCTCCTTGGCGGCGAACCTGGCGGCCAGGGAGTCGATCCCCAGCTCGCCCTCCTCCGCCGTGAAGAGCCGCTCGCGCAGCGCCGGGGTCCGCTCCAGCGTCTGGGCGAAGCGTTCGATGTCGACGACGTCGATCCCGACTCCGATGATCATCAGCGAGGCCCCGATCACTCGACCGTGACGGACTTCGCGAGGTTGCGCGGCTGGTCCACGTCGAGGCCCTTGGCCGTCGAGAGCCACAACGCGAAGACCTGGAGCGGGACCACGGTGAGCAGCGGTGCGAGCAACGGTGAGGTGGCCGGGACGTAGATGACCTCGTCGGCGAACGGCAGCACGGACACGTCGCCCTCTTCCGCGATGACGAGGGTCCGGGCCCCCCGGGCCCGGATCTCCTGGATGTTGGACACGACCTTGCCGTGCAGCCCGTGCTCGCTCGTGGGGGACGGCACGATGACGAAGACGGGCTGGCCCGGCTCGATCAGGGCGATCGGACCGTGCTTGAGCTCGCCGGCAGCGAAGCCCTCGGCGTGGATGTAGGCCAGCTCCTTGAGCTTGAGGGCGCCCTCGAGCGCGATCGGGTAGCCGACGTGCCGTCCGAGGAAGAGGACCGCTCGGGTGTCGGCCATGAAGCGGGCGATCTCCTTGACGCGGTCCATCCGCCCGAGCAGGGTCTCGATCTTGGCCGGGACCTCACCGAGCTCCTTCATGACGGACTGGGCATCGTCGGCGAAGGACCCGCCGCGCAACTGGGCCAGGTAGAGCCCGAGGACGTAGCAGGCCGTGATCTGGGCGACGAACGCCTTGGTCGAGGCCACGGCGATCTCAGGCCCGGCGTGCGTGTAGAGGACGGCGTCGGACTCCCGGGGAATCGTCGAGCCGTGCGTGTTGCAGACCGAGATCGTGATCGCCCCGAGCTCCCGGGCGTGCTTGACGGCCATCAGGGTGTCCATCGTCTCGCCGGACTGGCTGATCGAGACGACGAGCGTGCGCGCGTTGACGATGGGATCGCAGTAGCGGAACTCGTGGGCCAGTGCCACCTCGACCGGGATCCTGGTCCAGTGCTCGATGGCGTACTTCGCCGTCATGCCGGCATAGGCGGCCGTCCCGCACGCGACGATGGTGATCCGGTCGATGCTGGTCAGGGCCTCCTCGGAGATCCTCAGCTCGTCCAGGACGAGCCGGCCCTCGGCATCGGTGCGACCGAGCAGGGTGTCGCGCACCGCGTGCGGCTGGTCGTTGATCTCCTTCTCCATGAAGGTCGCGTAGCCGCCCTTCTCCGCCTCGGCAGCGTCCCACGTGACCTCGTAGGCGCGGCCCTCGGCGGGGCTCCCGTCGAAGTTGATGACGGTGGCACCCTCGGGGGTGATGGTGACGATCTGGTCCTGGTCCAGCTCCAGGGCGTGGCGCGTGTAGCCGATGAAGGCGGCGACGTCGGAGCCGAGGTAGTTGGCGTGCTCGCCGAGGCCGACGACCAGGGGGCTGTTGCGGCGCGCGCCGACGACGACGCCGGGCTGGTCGGCGTGGATGGCGAGCAGCGTGAAGGCGCCCTCGAGCCGGGTCACGACGGCGCGCAGCGCCTCCGTCAGGTCGGGCGCCTTGTCATAGGCCGCGGCCAGCAGGTGCGCGGCGACCTCGGTGTCGGTCTCGCTCAGGAACTCGACGCCGGCCTCGATCAGCTCGGTCCGCAACGCGTGGAAGTTCTCGATGATGCCGTTGTGGATGAGGGCGAGCTTGCCGTCTCGTCCACCGCGGTGCGGATGGGCGTTGGAATCGGTCGGTCCGCCGTGGGTGGCCCAGCGGGTGTGGCCGATCCCCGTCGTCGAGGGGGGCAGCGGGTGCGACTCCAGCTCGGAACGGAGGTTGACCAACTTGCCCGACCGCTTGCGGAGATCGACGTGGTCACCGACGACCAGGGCCACCCCGGCCGAGTCGTAGCCACGGTATTCCAGCCGGGCCAGGCCCTCCATGAGGACCTCCAACGCCGTCCCGTCAGTGGTCGTTCCGACGTAGCCCACGATTCCGCACATGCGGACCAGCGTAGGGGACGCAAGACCCTCCCTCGTGCGGCGGACGGGGTCGGTGCGACACAATGGCCCCGTGTCGCAACCACCGCCGAACGGGAACGGTCACCACACCACCTATGCGTCCCCGTATGTCGAGCTCGACCGGGCGGCGTGGTCACGGCTACGCGAGAACACCCCGCTCGTCCTCGATGACGCCGATCTGGTGCGGCTGCGCGGTCTCGGGGACCGGATCGACCTCAACGAGGTCGAGGAGGTCTACCTACCGCTGTCGCGCCTGCTGAACTTCTACGTCGCCGGGACCCGGCAGCTGCACCAGGTGACGACCGACTTCCTCGGCGAGCGCCCGGCCAAGACCCCGTTCATCATCGGGGTCGCCGGCTCGGTCGCGGTCGGCAAGTCGACCACGGCCCGCATCCTGCGCGAGATGCTCGCCCGGTGGCCCGACACGCCCCGCGTCGAGTTGGTGACCACGGACGGCTTCCTCTATCCCAACGCTGAGCTCAAGAAGCGGGGCCTGCTGCAGCGCAAGGGCTTCCCGGAGTCCTACGACCGCAGGGCGCTGCTGCGCTTCGTCGCGGCCGTCAAGTCGGGCACCCCCGAGGTCCATGCGCCGGTCTACTCACACCTGACCTACGACATCCTGCCCGGCGAGCGGATCATGGTGCGCCAGCCCGACGTGTTGATCGTCGAGGGGCTCAACGTGCTGCAGGCCCCCTTCATCCACCCCGTGCGTGGCACCGGCATGGCGGTCAGCGACTTCTTCGACTTCTCCGTCTACGTCGACGCGTGGGTCGATGACGTGCGCACGTGGTACGTCGACCGCTTCCTGCGGTTGCGCCAGACCGCCTTCTCCCACCCCGACTCGTACTTCCACCGCTACGCCGAGCTCTCCGACACGGAGGCGGTCGAGACGGCGAACCGGATCTGGCGGGAGATCAACGGCCCCAACCTCGTCGAGAACATCCAGCCGACCCGCTCCCGGGCCACCCTCGTGCTGCAGAAGAACGAGAACCACGAGGTGCGGCGGGTTCGCCTGCGCAAGATCTAGCCCGTATGCCGCTCACTCAGGTCTCAGCGGGCAGCTGGGGTCAGCACGGGGCTGGGAACCAGCTCGGCGGCATACGGCAGGGATGGGTGGGTGACTCAGTACCAGTGCGGTGACTTCGAATTCCAGAAGGACAACGCGTTGCACGGGCTCCCGTAGGACGCCTTGATGTACCAGAGACCCCACTTGATCTGGGTGATCGGGTTGGTGCGGTAGTCCTTGCCGAAGGTGGCCATCTTGCTCGCCGGCAACGACTGCGGGATCCCGTAGGCCCCTGAGCTGGGATTCTCGGCGTCCCAGTGCCAGGCACTCTCGCCGGTCCAGAGGTTGACGAGGCAGCGGTACTGCGCGTCGCTCGTCCAGCCGTGGTCGGCCATCAGGACACGGGCCGCGGCCTGGGGATTGGTCTTGGCCCCCGCGATGGCAGCCGTTCGGGCCGCCTCGTCAGCCGCCTTCTGCTTCGCTTCGGCGTCGGCAGCCGCCTTCTTCTTCGCCGCGGCAGCCGCGGCGGCCTGCTGCTTCGCGGTCTCGGCCTTCGCCTTGGCCTCGACCTCGACGGCGGTGCGCAGTCCGGTGGCCGAGATGGCCGTACGGCGCTCGTTGCGCGACACCGACGCAGCGGCCCGATAGGTCAGGTCGACCGCCTCAGTGCGGGCCAACTCATCGGTCTGGGCCCGGACCCCGGACCCGACGACGAAGGTGGGGGCTGCCGGGCTCAGGTCGGTCGCGGCTGCGTACCCGATGGCGCTGAGACCCAGACCGATCGACAGGCCGCCAGCCATGACGGGGCGGCCCAGAAGTGCCGACGTCCGAGTCCAGCCGCTGCGGTGCTCGCTCTCGTGGGCCGCCCGATGGGTCGGCGGGCGTGGCTCGGAGGGCTTCCTGGGCAGCGGACGGTGACGCCCTTGGTACGAGGTCATGGAAGTGGGTTACGCCTTTCTGGTGGCCCCCCGGCAGCAGCCGACGACACCAGGCCCAGTGGCGCAGAGGTGCACGATCGACGATGTGTCTCGGCCCCGGCAGATCACCAGACGCCCTCGCGTCCGTTACCGTTCCGAGACCTTCGACCCTCCACGTTCGCAGCCAGGGCCGCAAATGGCAAATCTGGTCCACCCGGGCAGGCTGGGCACCACCCGCCACGCAGCGAGCGCAGCCGCGATGGGAGCCGTGGTGCTGACGATGGCGCAGGGCCTGCGTGAAGCCCCAGGAGATCAGACCTCGAGGCCCTCCAGCAGGTCGGTGACCAGGGCCGCGATCGGGCTGCGCTCGCTGCGGGTCAGGGTCACGTGGGCGAAGAGCGGGTGTCCCTTCAGCCTCTCGATGACGGCTGCGACCCCATCGTGGCGCCCAACCCGCAGATTGTCGCGCTGGGCCACGTCGTGGGTCAGCACCACCTTGGAGTTCTGCCCGATCCGGGACAGGACGGTGAGCAGCACGTTGCGCTCGAGGGACTGGGCCTCATCGACGATGACGAACGCGTCGTGCAGCGAGCGGCCACGAATGTGCGTCAACGGCAACACCTCGAGCAACCCGCGATCCATCACCTCCTCGACGACCTCGTGCGAGACGAGGGCACCGAGGGTGTCGAACACGGCCTGGCCCCACGGGTTCATCTTCTCCTGCTCGCTGCCCGGCAGGTAGCCGAGCTCCTGCCCACCCACGGCGAAGAGCGGGCGGAAGACGACGACCCGACGCTGGACCCGGCGCTCCATGACCGACTCGAGGCCGGCGCACAGCGCGAGCGCCGACTTGCCGGTCCCGGCCCGCCCTCCGAGGCTGACGATGCCGACGTCGGGATCGAGCAGGAGGTCAAGAGCGATCCGCTGCTCGGCGCTGCGACCATGCAGCCCGAAGACGTCCCGGTCGCCGCGAACGAGCCGGATCTGCTTGTCTGCCCCGACCCGCCCCAGACCGCTTCCCCGCGGCGAGAGCAGCACCAGACCCGTGTGGCAAGGGAGTTCGGCGGCCGGGGCGTGCTCGAGGCGGCCGTGCTCAAAGAGCTCGTCGAGCTGGTCGGCCTCGAGTTCCAGCTCCTGCATGCCGGTCCACCCCGAGTCCACCCCCTGCTCGGCGCGATACTCCTGCGCCTCGAGTCCACACGCCGACGCCTTGACCCGCATCGGTAGGTCCTTCGACACGATCGTGACGTCGCAGCCTTCGTTGGACAGGTTCTTGGCGACGGCCAGGATGCGCGTGTCGTTGTCACCGAGGCGGAAGCCGGCGGGCAGCGACAACGGGTCAGTGTGGTTGAGCTCGACCCGCAGTGAGCCGCCGTCTTCCCCGACG
>JBDTAU010000024.1:0-5914 GCA_039924465.1 Dermatophilaceae bacterium | reverse complement strand
CACGCCCTCCACGCTACGACGACTTCTTGCCCTTGTCCCCGTCGCTGGACAGAGCGGCCACGAAGGCTTCCTGGGGGACCTCGACGCGGCCGACCATCTTCATCCGCTTCTTGCCCTCCTTCTGCTTTTCGAGCAGCTTGCGCTTGCGGCTGATGTCGCCGCCGTAGCACTTGGCGAGGACGTCCTTGCGGATGGCGCGGATGTTCTCTCGGGCGATGATCCGCGCCCCGATGGCAGCCTGGATGGGCACCTCGAACTGCTGGCGCGGGATGAGGTCCTTGAGCTTGCCGGCCATCATCGTGCCGTAGGCGTAGGCCTTGTCCTTGTGCACGATCGCCGAGAAGGCATCGACCGTCTCGCCCTGGAGCAGGATCTGCACCTTGACCAGGTCGGCGACCTGCTCCCCGTCCGGCTCGTAGTCGAGCGAGGCGTAGCCGCGGGTGCGGGACTTGAGCTGGTCGAAGAAGTCGAAGACGATCTCGGCGAGGGGCAGCGTGTAGCGCATCTCGACGCGCTCCTCGGAGAGGTAGTCCATGCCGCGCAGGGTGCCCCGCTTGGACTGGCACAGCTCCATGATCGGCCCGACGAACTCGGTCGGGGCGAGGATCGTGGCTCGCACGATCGGCTCGCTGACGGAGGCGATCTTGCCCTCCGGGTACTCGCTCGGGTTGGTGACGTGGATCTCCTTGCCATCGTCCATCGTCACGTCGTAGACCACGTTGGGCTGGGTCGAGATGAGGTCGAGGTTGAACTCCCGCTCGAGCCGCTCGCGCACGATCTCCAGGTGCAGCAGTCCGAGGAAGCCGCACCGGAAGCCGAACCCCAGCGCGACCGAGGTCTCCGGCTCAAAGGCGAGGGCGGCATCGTTGAGCTTGAGCTTGTCCAGTGCGTCGCGCAGCACCGGGTAGTCGGAGCCGTCGATCGGGTAGAGCCCGGAGAAGACCATCGGCTTGGGGTCGCGGTAGCCGCCCAGGTCCTTCGTCGCCGGCTTGCTGGCAGTGGTCACGGTGTCACCGACCCGGGACTGCCGCACGTCCTTGACCCCGGTGATGAGGTAGCCCACCTCTCCGACGCCGAGCCCGTTGGACGGCACCGGTTCCGGCGAGATGACGCCGATCTCGAGCAGCTCGTGGGTCGCCCGCGTCGACATCATGACGATCTTCTCGCGCGGGTTGAGGTTGCCGTCCACGACCCGCACATAGGTGACAACGCCACGGTAGGTGTCATAGACGGAGTCGAAGATCATCGCGCGCGCCGGCGCGTTCGGATCGCCGACCGGGGGTGGCAGTTGCGCGACGATCGCGTTGAGGAGCGGCTCGACGCCGACCCCGGTCTTGCCGGACACCCGGAAGCAGTCCTCGGGGTCGCAACCGATCAGACCGGCCAGCTCCTCGGCATACTTCTCGGGTTGCGCCGCCGGCAGGTCGATCTTGTTCAGGACCGGGATGATGGTGAGCTCGTTCTCCATCGCCAGGTAGAGGTTCGCCAGGGTCTGGGCCTCGATCCCCTGCGCGGCGTCGACGAGCAGCACGGCGCCCTCGCACGCAGCCAGCGACCGCGAGACCTCATAGGTGAAGTCGACGTGGCCGGGCGTGTCGATCATGTTGAGGCAGTAGGTCTCGAGTCCCCCGTCGTGCTCGATGGCCCACGGCATCCGCACCGCCTGGCTCTTGATCGTGATCCCGCGCTCGCGCTCGATGTCCATCCGGTCGAGGTACTGGGCCCGCATCGCACGCGGGTCGACGACCCCCGTCAGTTGCAGCATCCGATCGGCGAGCGTCGACTTGCCGTGGTCGATGTGCGCGATGATGCAGAAATTGCGGATCAGCTCGGGCGGCGTCGCGTGGGGCGCGAGTGCGGTACGGGCCATGGGCGACACAGTGGGGCGAACCTCGCAGCAAGTTGGGTCGTGAAGACGGTCGGAACGATCACGACAGTCTCCCACGCCCGGCCGTATGCCGCTCACACCCGTGGCGCAGCGCCCGCTGGCTGCCGCGCCGCGGCCTGCCGTGACGTCGGCCCGAGCAGCGTGCCTGATGATGGGGACATGCGAACCGCCCCGATGGACGTGCTCCCCAGACCGCGCGGCTCCCACATCGCGATGCGCCGCGCCGTACGCCACCCGCGTGAGATCCTCACGCTCGTCGTCGCCATCCTGGGCGGGCTGCTGCTCCTCGTCGTCGCCATCGGCGAGGTCGTGGCCGCCTTCCAGGAGAACCGGGATCCGGACGTCTACGCGCTGGCCCTGCTGCTCGCGCCCGTGCTCGTCTGGTTCGCCCGAGGTCAGCTCTGGGCCCAGCAACGGCTGCGCGGGATCAAGTTGACGCCGGAGCAGTACCCCGAGGCGCACGCCATGCTCGTCGACGCCGCGGCCCGCTCCGGAATGTCCTACGTGCCCTACGCCTACGTCGTGCTCGGCAACGGGATCATCAACGCGGCCGCCTCCGGCCACGGCTTCCGGCGCTACGTCTTCGTCCACAGCGACCTGCTCGAGGTGGGCGGCGCCGCACGTGAGCCCGAAGCCCTGCGCTTCGTCATCGCCCACGAGGTCGGGCACATCGCGGCCGGACACACGAGCTATTGGCGGATGCTGGGGACCGTGGCCGCACAGTGGATCCCGCTCGTCGGGTCAACCCTGAGCCGAGCCCAGGAATACACGGCCGACAACTATGGTTTCGCCCTCGTGCCGGACGGCGCCAAACCGGCCATGGCAGTGCTGGCCGGCGGTAAGTACCTCGGTCGCTCCATCGACGTGGACACGATGGCTGACCGGGCGGTCACCGAGCCGGGCTTCTTCGTGTGGGTCACCAACGCCCTCGCCTCCCACCCCGTGCTCCTCTGGCGGATGCACGCCTTGCGGGACCGGCGTCGGCCCGGCCGGCTGCTCTGGCGACCACGGACTCCCTCGCCGTGGGCCCGCGTGGGCCCGGCGGACTACCGCCTCCCGGCCCTGATCGGCTTCACGCCCACTCAGCAGGGCCCGGGAATCCCCCAGCGCAACCCCGCGGTTGTCGCTGCACCGGCCTACCCCTCCTCGCCGGACTACCCCTCATCGTTGACCTACCCCTCCTCGCCGACCTTCACCGAGTCGCCGCCGCCCATCCCGTGAGCCTCACCGGCCCGTTCCTGCCGCCCCATGGCAGTCCCGTGTCAGTCCCCGTGGGCAGGGCCGCGTCGTTACTGTGTGGGGCATGGCTACGACCCGCGCCCGGATCACCGCTGCGCTGCACGGACTCCTTCGACGATCGAAGGCTGCATCGGCGGGCCCCGCACACCGGCGGGAGGAACGCGAGCAGGCACCAGCACGGACCGAGCGGGCGGACGGGACGACCGGGGCGGCCTACCCGGGTGACGCCACGACGCTGCCCGACACGACCTACCGACCGGTGCCCGACGGGGCACCCGATCCCGGCGAGATCGTCTGGGCCTGGGTGCCCTATGAGGAGGACTACAGCCAGGGCAAGGACCGCCCGGTCCTCATCATCGGTCACGAGGGGCCTTGGCTCATCGCCCTGCAGCTCACGAGCAAGGACCACGACCGCGACGAGGAGCAGGAACGCCGGGCCGGACGGGAGTGGATCGACATCGGCACCGGGGGGTGGGACAAGAAAGGTCGGCCGAGCGAGGTGCGCACCAACCGGCTCCTTCGGGTCGCCCCGGATGCGATCCGCCGCGAAGGCGCCGTCCTGCCCCGGGACCGCTACGCGGCGGTCGTCGCAGTCGCCCGACCGGGACAGGTGCGGCGCTGACCGCGCTCTCGTGGGGAACCCGGGCACAGCAAGAGCCCGCCACGAACTGGGTGACGGGCCGTAGCTGACGCGATCAGATCGAGTTGGCCTGCTTGGCCATCGCCGACTTCTTGTTGGCGGCCTGGTTCTTGTGGATGACGCCCTTGGAGACGGCCTTGTCGAGCTTCCTGGAAGCCGTCGACAGCGCCTCGGAGGCGGCGTCCTTGTCGCCCGATTCGGCGGCCGCTCGGAACTTGCGGACCCAGGTGCGCAACTCGCTCTTGACGGCCCGGTTGCGCTCGGTGCGCTTCGCGTTCGTCTGGATGCGCTTGATCTGGGACTTGATGTTTGCCACGTAAGTGTCTTTCGTTGGTCGGGATGGATGCCGTTAGAGGGCGGCCAAGCTGCTCGGGACCGGGCGTGGGGCACCCTGCGTGAGCTGCTCTGGGCGGTGCTTGCACACGCGCACGACCTGAGCGCGCACGCAAGGCACGAATTTACCAGCGTGGAGGGGTCCCAGCCAAACTGAGCCACTTCCTGCCGTATGCCGCTGGGCCCGGAGCGCCCTCAGCGCCCCTCCGCAGCCCCCTCAGCAGCCCCCTCAGCGCCCCTCATCGGATCCCGCGAGCGCGGGTGACGGTCAGGACGGCGCGCTCGACGGCATAAACCGGATCCCGGCCGCCGCCCTTGACCTCCGCGTCTGCTGCGGCCACCGCCTGCACGGCCACGGCCAGCCCCTCGGGGCTCCAGTGGCCCACCGACCGGCGGGCCTTGTCGACCTGCCACGGCGCCATCCCGAGCGAGGACGCCAGCTGGTTCGAGCTCCCCCGTCCGGCGGCACCCACCTTGATCAGTTGACGCAGTTGCATCGCGAGCACCGCGACGATCGGGACCGGGTCGACGCCGCTGCCGATGGCATGCCGGAGCAGCCGCAGCGCCTCACCGGTCTGACCTGCCACGACGGCATCGGCCACGCGGAAGCCGGTCGCCTCGACCTTGCCCCCGTGATAGGTGTCGACGACGGCGTCGGTGATCGGGCCCTCGGTGTCGGCGATGAGCTGGGCGCAGGCGGCAGCGAGTTCGCGAACGTCCTGCCCCACGGCTTCGATGAGGGCGCGCACCCCCTCCGAGGTGATCTTGCGTCGGGCCCGGGTGAACTCCTTCTGCACGAAGTCCGTCTTGTCCCGGTCAGACTTGATGGCGGGGCACTCGATCACCACGGCTCCCTGCTTCTTGAGCGTGTCGAGGATTTTCTTGCCCTTGGTGCCCGAGGCGTGGGCGAGCACGAGCGAGATCTCGGGAGCGGGGGCCGCGAGCAGCGACAGGAGGTCCACCTGCAACTCGTCCGAGGCCTCGTGCAGACCGCGAAGGATGATGCAGGTGTCGCCGCCGAAGAGCGACGGGCTGGCGTGGGTCAGCAGCGAGCCCGGCTCATAGCCCACGGCATCGAGGCGAACCACGTCGGCGCCTGCTGCGCGGGCGCGCTCGATGATGGTCGCGATGGCCCGCTCCGCCAGCACCTCCTCTGGCCCGGACACCAAGGTCAACGGAGGGAGGACGGCTGGGCTCATGGGGGCAACTCTGCCACGGCCCGCTGACAGAAGTCGGCCCAGGCGGTGAGCAGGAGCCAGCGCCGGTGGCCTCCTCAGTCGAAGAGGGTGTCGCTGTCCCTGTCAGTCGAACAGGGCGCCGGTGGCCAGGGTGAGCTCGAGTTGGGCGGCCCGAGCGGCAATGACCTCCTCGGGCAACTCGAAGTGGTCGACGAGCTCCTCCAACGCCATCCCGGCGTCGGCCGCGTCACGCAGCTCCTCGTCCAGCTCGTCCGTCCACGGGTGCCCAGCCGCGACCCCGCTCCGGGTGGAGTCAGCAACGGGCGGGGTCGAAGCGACCGGCTGCGGGTGCGCGGCGCCGTCCGGGCCCGCCTTGGCTCCCGTCAGGGACCGGAGCGCGGGCTCCTCGACCGGCACGGGATCCGGGGCGGTCTCGTCGAGCCGGGCCAGGGCCGCCAGCACCATGGCCCGGTCCGCGGTCGGCCAGAAGGGCGGCAACGACCGCTGCAGGAAGCCCGCGTAGCGAGCAGTCATCATCCGCGAGTCGAGGAAGGCCACGACGCCTCGATCGTCGGACCGGCGCACCAGGCGTCCCGCGCCCTGCGCGAGACGCAGGGCCGCGTGGGTCGCCGACAC
>JBDTAU010000023.1:0-12101 GCA_039924465.1 Dermatophilaceae bacterium | reverse complement strand
GTCGCTGCGGTGATACCAGACGGTGAAGATCTGGATCGCGAGGACGACGAGCGCGACCGCGAGCGCCACGAGCGCTGACATGGGATCTGAGAGCAGGTGCAGCGGGACCCCGAGTCCGTGCAGCGGCAACGCGCCCAGGGTGGCGATGTCGGCGCGGTCGGCGGGTGCGATCCACTGCGCGAGCGCGAGGCCCGCGACGACGGTGGCCGTGCCGACGGCGAGAAGCCGCGCCGTCACGACCGAGCGCCGGGTGAGCAGTCCGACCAGCCCCGCGAGCGCCGGGAGCACGACGATGAGGCGCACGACCCAACTCATGCGGACCCCTCCCGAGCCGGGGCGTGGGCGTCCGCGGGAGCAGGGCCAGGAGCGTCCACGGGATCGTCCGAGAGGTCCGGCACCTCGGTCAGGTCGATGTGCCCGAACCGGCGGAACATCAGCAGGACGACCGCGAGCGCGACGACGATCTCGGCCGCCGCGATCGTGATGACGAAAAGGGCCAGCACGGCCCCGGTCGAAAACGGCGAGCCCGGGCGCGAGCCCGCCGTCACGAGAAGGAGATTGCCGCCGTTGAGGATCAGCTCAACCCCGATGAGAACGAGCACCGCGTTGCGCCGGGCCAGGATTCCGTAGGTCCCGATCCCGACCAGGAGGGCAGCGAGACCGACGGGGTACCAGAGATGGATCATCGCACCCCCTCCCCTCGGCCCCGCGGCCCCAGCACGAGGCGGGACACGGCGAAGGCCCCGATGAGCGCGACGAGCAGCAACACGGAGAGCAACTCGAAGGGCCACACCCACGTGCCGAAGATGGCTCGCCCGATGCCGTGTGTCGTTGACCCATCGGTTGCGTTCATCTCCGGCGCGCCACCCGTGCCGTCGAGGTCGACGACCTGGGTGCCGAGGACGGGGATGACGAGCGCGGCGATGAGCGCGGTCACCCCGGCGCCGAGGATGACGGCAGCGGCGCGCTGCCACCACGGGGTGTCGATCCCCGCGCGCGGGCCGATCGGCGCTCGGGTCAGCATCAGGGCGAACAGGACGAGCACGACGATGGCGCCGACGTAGACGAGCAGTTGGACGAGCCCGACGAGCTCCTGCCCGAGGACGATGTAGCAGCCGGCGAGCGCCCCGAGGGCCACGAGCAGCCAGAGGGCGGCGTGGACGACGTGGCGGGTCGTCACAGCGAGCAGCGCGCTGACCCCCGTGATGGCACCGACGACGACGAAGACGATGTCCCGCGTCGTCACCCCCCACCCTCCTCGGGCCTGGGGTCCGGCTCAGGGGTGGCACTCGAGGAGGTTTCGGCGCTCGCGGCGGGCGTCGGGGTAGGCGTGGCCACCCGCGCGGCCGGGCGGGCAGCCGGGGCGGCGCGGGGCGGTTTGGCCGCCGCGGTCACCTCGGCGGGCGGGGCGCTCGCGGGATCGGGCGGCGCCGGTGCCGGGACGGTCTGCATCCACTCGTCGAGCCGGGGCATCTCATGGGTCAGTTCACGGATGTCGAGCTCGGCGTACTCGTACTCCGGGCTCCAGAACAATGCATCGAACGGGCACACCTCGACGCAGATCCCGCAGTACATGCACAACGAGAAGTCGATCGCGAAACGGTCGAGGACGTTGCGTTGCCGGGCCCGACCGCCCTCGGTCGTGGCCGGGATCTCCTCCTTGTGCGAGTCGATGTAGATGCACCAGTCGGGGCACTCCCGCGCGCACAGCATGCAGGAGGTGCAGTTCTCGGCGAGGAGCGCGATGACACCGCGGCTGCGCGGGGGCAACTCCGGCTTCACATCGGGGTACTCCGCGGTGTGCACGGGGCGGACCATGGTGCGCGCCGTCGTCGCGAGCCCCTTGAGCAGACCGGGCAGTATGCCGCTGGGGGTGGTCCCGCTCGGACGGCTGTGGTCGTGATGCGGGTCGGGCTGGTCGATCGGGTTGGGGTCGGTCATTTGAACACCACCACTCCTACTGCTGTGAGCGCGAGTTGGGCCAGTGCGAGCGGGACGAGCCAGACCCAGGCGAGTCGCTGCAGCTGGTCCTCCCGCAACCGGGGCCAGGCGACCCTGAGCCAGATCACCACGACCGCGATCAGCAGGCCCTTGAGCAGGGTCCACACCCATCCGAGGGTGCCCGACCAGGGACCGGCCCAGCCGCCGAGGAAGAGCACCGCGAAGAGCAGCGCCATGACGACGATGCCGGCGTACTCGGCCAGGAGGAAGAAGGCGAACCGCAACCCGGTGTACTCGGTGTAGGCGCCGAAGACGATCTCGGAGTCGGCGACCGGCATGTCGAAGGGGGTCCGCTGCAGCTCGGCCACCCCGGCGATGAGGAAGACGATGGCGCCCGGCAGTTGCCAGAGCAGCCAGATCGGCTGCCACGCCGCGGCGATCCCGGTCAACGACAGGGTGCCCGCCGCCAGGGCGACCGACGCCGTGGCCAGGACCATCGGCAGTTTGTAGGAGACCAGTTGGGCCGCTGAGCGCATCGCGCCGAGGAGCGAGTACTTGTTGGCCGAGGCCCAGCCAGCCATCAGCGTGCCGATGATGCCCACCCCGACGGCGGCCAGCACGAGCAGCACGCTGGCGTCGACGTCGGCACCGACGATGCTGGGTGACAACGGGATGACGGACAGGGCGACCAGATAGGGGATGAGCGCGACGAAGGGCGCCAGCCGGAAGACGCCGCGGTCGGCACGGGCCGGGATGATGTCCTCCTTCTGGATGAATTTCACCCCGTCAGCGACGAGTTGGGCCCACCCGTGGAAGCCCCCGGCATACATCGGGCCCAGTCGGCCCTGCATGTGCGCCATCACCTTGTGCTCGGTCTGGCCGACGAGCAGGGGCAGCACGAGGAACGCCGCGAGGACCGAGACCGCTCGCACGACGACCTCGAGGGCCGGACTCATCGGGGGCCCCACTCGGGTGGCGGCACGCCCGGTGCCTGCACCCGGCGCCGGGACGGAGACTTGGCCTCGTGCCCCTCGCCCGGCTCCTTGCCGCCGGGCCACGCCTTGGACGCGCGGGCCGCGAGCATGAACGACTTGCGCAGCGGCGTCCCCTCGAAGCCGTCGGGGAGCAGCAGCGGTCGCATCCCGAGGCCGCTGCCGTCCTCGAAGCCGTCGAAGTCGATGCCGAACATCTCGTGGGTCTCACGCTCGTGCCAGGCGGCGCCCCGGTCGAGCGGGGTGAGGGAGGGCGCGGCGGCGCCGTCCGGGACGCGGGTCCGGACCAGGATCGAACGCAACCCCTCGGCCCGGTCCACGTCGATCAGGTGACACACCAGGTCGAAGCCGGGGGCCTCTTCCGCATCCGTCTGGTCCACGGCGCTGAGCCAGTCGAAGTAGCGATAGCCGCCGGCCCGCAGCTCCTCGATGGCCGCCCGGAACCCCTCGAGCGCCACGTCGGTGATGTCGGTGACCTTCACGTGTCGTCACCAGCGGGAGGGTCTGGTCGCGAGGTGGTGCTCTGCCGGGAGGAGGCTGGCTTCGCCAGCAGGGGTCGGCGCACCTCGCCGGCCGTCGCCGTCCGCGACCCGGCGTAGCGGCCGCGGAGCCGCTCGGTCGTCAGCCGCTCACCGGCGATCTGCTCCTGCAGGCGGATGATCCCGTGCAGGAGCGCCTCCGGCCGCGGCGGGCATCCGGGCACGTAGACATCGACCGGGATGATCTGGTCGACGCCCTTGGTCACCGAGTAGGAGTCCCAGTAGGGCCCACCCGAGTTGGAGCAGGCCCCGAAGGAGATGACGTACTTCGGCTCCGGCATCTGGTCGTAGAGGCGGCGGATCGCCGGGGCCATCTTGTCGGTGACCGTCCCGGAGACGACCATGAGGTCGGCCTGGCGCGGGCCGGGCGCGAAGGGGATGACGCCGAGCCGGATGAAGTCGTGCCGACCCATCGACGTCGCGATGAACTCGATGGCACAGCAGGCGAGCCCGAAGTTGAAGACCCAGAGTGAGTAGCGGCGGCCCCAGTTGAGCACGATCTTGATCGGTTTGGGGGCGTACTCGCTGATCGGGCCGACCCCGATCGGGCGGGTCCGGGGCATGGGCAGGTCGACTGCCATCAGACCCACCGCAGCAGGCCGCGCCGAGCCGCGTGCCCGAGACCCAGGACGATGACCGCGATGAAGATGCCCATCTCGACCAGGCTCGCAGTCCCGAGATCGGCCTCCCGCAGCACGGTCGCCCAGGGGAACAGGTAGATCGCGTCGACCGCGAAGATGACGTAGAGGAAGGCATAGACGAAGTAGCGCACCTTCGTCTGGGCCCAGCCCTCGCCCACGGGGTCGACACCGGACTCGTAGGTCGTCACCTTCTCCGGCACCGGGGCGTAAGGCGCCACGAGTCGCCGCAGGCCCATGGCCGCGGTGACGAGCAGTACTCCTGCTCCCATGACGGCCGCGACTACGATGTACCCGGACATGGCGGCCAGCCTAGTCTCGACTTCCTCGGTGCGGCGGAGTCTGCGCCAGTGGGTCTGGGGGCGGATCATGTCCAGAGGGCGATGGCCTCCATGCGTGCGCCCCGAGCCGGATCTACCATGGAGGAAGTCCGCCGCCCGAGGCACCGGACCAACAACTCACACGGAAGCTTGAGGACGTCGTCCCGCATGAGCAGCAAATCGGTTCAGAAGCTCGATCGCGTCGTCATCCGATTCGCCGGTGACTCCGGCGACGGGATGCAACTCACGGGCAGCCGATTCACCTCCGAGACGGCCCTGCTCGGCAACGACCTGTCGACCCTGCCCAACTTCCCCGCGGAGATCCGGGCGCCGCAGGGCACCCTGCCCGGCGTCTCGAGTTTCCAGTTGCACTTCGCCGACCACGCCGTGTTGACGCCCGGCGACTCCCCCGACGTCCTCGTGGCGATGAACCCGGCCGCGCTCAAGGCCAACCTGCGCGACCTGAGGCGCGGCGCGACGATCATCATCAACACCGATGAGTTCACCAAGCGCAACCTGTCCAAGGTCGGCTGGACCGAGAGCCCGGTCGGGGACGGCAGCCTCGACTCCTACCACGTGCACCCGGTCGCCCTCACGTCGATCACGGTCGAGGCCCTGGCCGCCTTCACCGACCTGACCCGCAAGGAGAAGGAGCGCGCCAAGAACATGTTCGCGCTCGGCCTCCTCGGCTGGCTCTACACGCGGCCGATGGACGGCACGGAGGCCTTCCTCAAGAGCAAGTTCGCCGGCCAACCCGACATCCTCGAAGCCAACCTCACCGCGCTGCGCACGGGCTACCACTACGGCGAGACGACCGAGGACTTCGCGGTCAGCTACGAGATCGCTCCCGCACCGATGCGCGAAGGCAGCTATCGCAACGTCACCGGCAACGTCGCCCTCTCGCTGGGCCTCGTTGCTGCCGCCCACCGCGCCGGTCTGCCGCTGTTCCTCGGGTCCTACCCGATCACGCCGGCCTCCGACATCCTGCACACGCTGGCTGGCCTCAAGCGCTACGGCGTGGCGACGATGCAGGCCGAGGACGAGATCGCGGGCGTCGGTGCCGCACTCGGGGCGAGCTTCGGCGGCGCTCTCGGTGTGACGACCACCTCGGGTCCGGGGCTGGCCCTCAAGGCCGAGACGATCGGCCTCGCCGTCTCGCTCGAGTTGCCGCTCATCGTCTGTGACATCCAGCGGGGCGGCCCGTCGACCGGGCTCCCGACCAAGACCGAGCAGGCCGACCTGCTGCAGGCCCTCTTCGGCCGCAACGGCGAGTCTCCGGTGGCGGTCCTCGCGCCCTCGACCCCCGCTGACTGCTTCGACATCGCCTTCGACGCGGTCCGGATCGCGACGGCCTACCGCACCCCGGTCATCATCCTGTCCGACGGCTACCTCGCCAACGGTTCGGAGCCGTGGCGTCTGCCGGTGACCGCTGAGCTCCCCGACATCGAGGTCACCTTCGCCTCGGAGCCGAATGCGGTGGATGCCAAGGGCGAGCCCGTCTTCCATCCCTACCTGCGTGACCCCGAGACCCTCGCTCGGCCGTGGGCGATCCCCGGCACGGCCGGCCTCGAGCACCGGGTCGGCGGGATCGAGAAGGCGGACGTCACCGGCAACATCTCCTACGACCCCGACAACCACGACCTCATGGTCCGCCTGCGCCAGGCGAAGATCGACGGGATCGCCTCGACCATCGCCCCCCTGGAGGTCACCGACCCGATCGGGGACGCCGACGTGCTCGTTCTCGGGTGGGGCTCCTCCTACGGCCCGATCGCAGCGGCGGTGCAGTTGGCGCGCGAGGCCGGCGCCCACGTGGCACAGGCCCACCTGCGCCACCTCAACCCCTTCCCCACCAACACCGGCGAGGTGCTCCGGGCCTACAAGAAGGTCGTCCTCCCGGAGATGAATCTCGGGCAGCTCGCCTTGCTGCTCCGCGCCAAGTACTTGGTGGACATCCAGTCACACACCGCTGTCCGCGGATTGCCCTTCCCGGCAGCCGAACTCGCGGACGTCATCGTCCAAGCCGTCAAGGAGGCCGCCACGTGAGCGCCATCGAACTAGGTCAACCGGCGTCCGGCGATACCGCCACCGAGGACTCGCTCCGCGCAGCGTCCGAGGGCCCTCGCACGGGCACCGCAGCCGTCCCCACCCTGCCAGCGGGCACCACGTTGACCAAGAAGGACTTCAGCTCCGACCAAGAGGTCCGCTGGTGCCCCGGGTGCGGCGACTACGCGATCCTCGCAGCGATCCAGGGATTCCTGCCCGAGCTCGGTCTGAAGCGCGAGAACATCGTCTTCGTCTCAGGCATCGGCTGCTCCTCACGTTTTCCCTACTACCTCGACACCTATGGCATGCACTCGATCCACGGACGGGCCCCGGCGATCGCAACCGGTCTCGCAGCGACGCGGGAGGACCTGTCGGTCTGGGTCGTCACGGGTGATGGAGATGCTCTCTCGATCGGGGGCAACCACCTGATCCACGCCCTGCGCCGCAACGTCAACCTCAAGATCCTGCTGTTCAACAACGAGATCTACGGCCTGACCAAGGGGCAGTACTCGCCGACCTCCCGGGTCGGCCAGGTGACCAAGTCCTCACCACTCGGCTCGCTGGACAAGCCGTTCAACCCCGTCTCGCTGGCGCTCGGTGCCGAAGCGAGTTTCGTCGCACGGACCATGGACTCGGATCGTGCCCACCTCACCGCGGTGCTCCGTGCCGCGGCGCAGCACCGCGGCTCTGCGCTCGTCGAGATCTACCAGAACTGCCCGATCTTCAACGACGGGGTGTTCGACGTGCTCAAGGACCGCACCCAGGCGGAGGCCCGGATCCTCCAGCTCACCGATGGGGAGCAGGTGGCCGCCGGTGAGCAGGTGGTCGTCCGGGATGACCAGGGCGTCATGACGGTCGTGCCGCGCAGCGAGGCCGACCCGGGACGGATCGTCGTCCACGACGTCTCCGCCGAGGACCCGTCAGCGGCGTTCGCCCTGTCCCGGCTGGACAGCCCCGACCTCGCACACGTGCCGATGGGCATCTTCCGCAACGTCAGCCGTACCACCTATGACGACGCCCTTCGTGAGCAGATCGCCTCGGCGCGGACGGGTGAGATCACCGACGCCGACATCGACGCGCTCCTCGCTGGACGGGACACCTGGCAGGTCAGCGAAGCGACTCGTGCGTGACCACTGGCCAGCCCCGCTTTCCGTCGGATGCGTCCTCGGCTGATCCCCCAGTCGGCGGCGGGGCGGTGACGACCGCGCAGGCCCCCACCAGGCGATGGGGTCGAAGCCACCGCGCTGAGCCGCGGTCAGAATCGACCCGCGGCACCATCCTCGCCTTCGCTGCGTACGGCATCTGGGGTCTGTTCCCCCTCTACTTCGACGCGCTGAAGCCGGCTGGAGCGTGGGAGATCCTCGCCCACCGGATCCTGTGGACCCTGCTCTTCTGCGCGGTGCTCCTGGTCATAGGCCGTGACTTCGGGTGGATCCGACCGCTCCTGCGACGCCCCAGGATGATCGGCGGGATCGCCATCGCCGCCGTCCTCATCGCGGTCAACTGGGTCGTCTACGTCGCGGCGGTCACGGCCGGCCACACCAGTGACGCGGCGCTCGGCTACTTCCTCAACCCCCTCGTCACCGTCGCACTGGGCGTCATCGTCCTCAGCGAGCGACTTCGTGGCCTGCAGTGGATCGCGGTCGCAGTCGGCGCGACGGCGGGTATCTACCTCGGCATCCAGGGGGGACGGATGCCGTGGATCTCCCTGACCCTCGCCTTCTCCTTCGCCGCGTACGGACTCGTCAAGAAGAAGCTCGGCGCGACCCTGCCCGCCCTGCACGGCCTCACGATCGAAACGGCAGTCCTCGCCCCCGTCGCGGTGGTCATCCTCTTCGTCGTCTCGGCCAACGGCGGTCTGGCCTTCGGCCGCTACGGCGGTCTGCACACGGGGATGCTCGCCTTCTCCGGCATCGCCACCGCCATCCCGCTGCTCTTCTTTGCGGCGGCGGCCCGGCGCATCCCCTTGGTCTCCATCGGCCTGATCCAGTTCGTCACCCCGATGCTGCAACTGCTGTGCGCGGTGCTCCTGCTGGGAGAGCACATGCCGCCAGAGCGGTGGGTCGGCTTCGGGATCGTGTGGGTGGCGCTGATCATCCTCAGCGTCGACTCACTGGTGAGCCTGCGCCGCACCCGGCGTGCGGTGATCCCCGTCGCCAGTTGCCCCAGCTGACGGGTCCGCGGGGGCACGTCGCTCCCGCAGTGACCACGCGACTGGCTCCGCCCATCGTGGTCAACCGGGGATATCCGAGGCGCCACGCCTCGGACCGGCTGAGCCTCGCCCCACCAAGCCGGTAGCCTCCCTGCTGTGGTCACCAGCGTCTATCTCGCCTCATCCGAGGGCCTGTCAGGCAAGTCTGCCGTCGCCCTGGGCATCCTCGAACAACTGAGCCGACGCGTCGGGCGGGTCGGCGTCTTCCGGCCCATCGTCCGCGAGCGGGACGCCTCGCGAGACCACGTCCTGGACCTGCTCCTGTCCCGGATCGACACCGACCTGACGCCGGAGAGCGCCTCGGGTGTGGGCTACGACGACGTGCACGCCGACCCGGAACAGGCCCTGTCGACCATCGTGGATCGCTTCCACGCGGTGGCCGACGACTTCGAGGCGATGCTCATCATCGGCTCCGACTACACCGACGTCACCTCCCCGACGGAGCTCTCCTACAACGCGAGGATCGCAGCCAACCTCGGTGCCCCCATGGTCTTGGTCGTCACGGGCACCGACCGCTCCGCCGCTCAGATCAGGACCGCGGCCGACATCACCGCCGACGAGGCGCGAGCCCAGCACGCGCGGGTGCTGGCGGTCGTGGCCAACCGGGTCGCCCCGAGCGAATTCCAGGCCACTCAGGCGCTCCTCATCGGCGTCGCCGGGGACGCCCCCACCTACGCCATCCCCGGCGACAGCATGCTCAACGCGCCGACCGTCCGGGACCTCATGGGCGCTGTCGGCGGGACCCACGTCGCGGGCGATGACGCCCTCCTCGATCGCGAATCCCTCGGGCTGGTCGTTGCGGCGATGACGCTGCCCAATGTCCTGGACCGGCTCTTCGAAGGCGCTGTCGTCATCACCCCGTCCGACCGAGGCGACGTGCTGCTCGGGCTCCTGCTGGCCCACCGGTCCAAGACCTTGCCCAGCCCGTCCGGGATCGTCCTCAACGGCGGCTTCGCCCTGCCGGGGCCCATCGCGACGCTGGTCGAGGGCCTGGACGTCCACGTCCCGATCATCACCTGCCCGACGGGAACCATGGCCACCACTTCGGCACTGCACGCCGTGGCGCCCCGGCTGACCCGGAGCTCGACCCGCAAGATCGAGACCGCCCTGCGGCTCTTCGACGAGCACATCGATGGCGCCGACCTGCTCGACCGACTCGACGTGTCGCCGAGCTCGGTGGTCACGCCGCTGATGTTCGAGCACCTCCTGCTCGACCGGGCCCGGCACGCCGACAAGCACATCGTCCTGCCGGAGGGAACCGAGGACCGGATCCTCACCGCAGCCGACCAACTCCTGCGCCGACGCGTCGTGCGGCTCACCCTGCTCGGCGACCCGGACGACATCCGTCGACGGGCCGGGCAGTTGGGCCTCGACATCTCGGGGGCGACCCTGCTGGATCCTCGCGACGAGCCGTTGCGGGGACGCTTCGCGCAGGAGTATGCGCAGCTGCGGGCTCACAAGGGCGTCACCCTCGAGCAGGCCCGCGACGTGGTCATCGACGTGAGCTACTTCGGGACCATGATGGTCCGGGACGGACTCGCCGACGGGATGGTGTCCGGCGCCGCCCACACCACCGCGCACACGATCCGGCCGGCACTCGAGGTCGTGCGCACCGCTCCCGGTGTCGGTGTCGTGTCGTCGGTCTTCCTCATGTGCCTCGCCGATCGCGTCCTCGTGTACGGGGACTGTGCGGTCAACCCCGATCCCACCGCCACGCAACTGGCCGACATCGCCATCTCCTCGGCCGCCACGGCCCAGCAGTTCGGCATCGAGCCTCGGGTGGCGATGCTCTCCTACTCGACTGGCGTCTCCGGGACGGGGGTGGACGTCGACAAGGTCCGGACCGCCACGGAGATGGTCCGTGAACGCGCTCCTGAGCTGTCCGTCGAGGGCCCGATCCAATACGACGCCGCGGTCGACATGGCGGTGGCGGCGACCAAGCTCAAGGACAGTCTGGTCGCCGGACGCGCCACGGTCCTGATCTTCCCGGACCTCAACACGGGCAACAACACCTACAAGGCGGTCCAGCGCAGTGCCGGGGCCGTCGCGGTGGGCCCGGTCATGCAGGGCCTCAACAAGCCGGTCAACGACCTCTCCCGCGGCGCCCTCGTCCGGGACATCGTCAACACCGTGGCCATCACAGCGATCCAGGCGGAGGCCGGAGCATGAACACCCCAGTCCTGGTCATCAACGCCGGCTCGTCCTCGCTCAAGTACCAGCTCCTCGATGCCGACAGCGGCGAGACCCAGGCCAGCGGCATCATCGAGCGGATCGGCGAATCCGACTCGTACGCAGCGCATTCCGGGCCCAACGGCAAGCATCGCCGCGATGTCGACTGCCCCAACCACCACGCGGCGTTCCTCCTGCTCTCGGGCTCCTTCGAGGAGTTCGGCCCCTCGCTCGACGAGATCGACCTCGTCGCCGTCGGGCACCGAGTCGTCCACGGGGGTGACCGCTTCAGCGCGCCCGTCCTCATCGACGACGAGGTGGAGTCGACCATCGAGTCACTGATCCCGCTCGCGCCGCTGCACAACCCCGGCAACCTCGAAGGCATCCGCAGGGCCCGGGAGCGCTTCCCCGACGTGCCCCAGGTCGCCGTCTTCGACACCGCCTTCCACCAGACGCTGCCGCCGCACGCCTACACCTACGCCGTGCCCTCCACCTGGCGGACCGACTACGGCGTCCGTCGCTACGGCTTCCACGGCACGTCGCACGCCTACGTCTCGCGGCGGGCGGCCGAGCTGATCCACCACCCGATCGACGACGCCAATGTCATCGTCCTGCACCTCGGCAACGGGGCCAGCGCCACCGCGGTCCAGGGCGGGCGCAGCATCGACACGTCCATGGGGCTCTCCCCGCTCGAGGGACTCGTCATGGGCACCCGGGCCGGCGACCTGGACCCGTCCCTGCCCGGCCACCTCGGCCGGATGGGCATCTCGGTCGAGGACTATGACCGGGCTCTCAACAAGGAGAGCGGCCTCAAGGGCCTCACCGGCAGCAATGACTTCCGCGAGCTGGAAGAACGCATGGAGGCCGGTGACTCGGACGCGCAGCTGGCCTTCGATGTCGTCGTCCACCGGCTGCGCAAGTACATCGGAGCGTATGCCGCTGTGCTGGGTCGCCTTGACGCCGTGGCCTTCACCGCGGGGGTCGGTGAACACAGCCCGATCCTGCGGGCCGCCACGCTCGAGGGCCTTGGCCTGCTGGGAATCGAGCTCGACGCAGCGGCCAATGCCGCAGCAGGGTCCGGGGAGCACGTCATCTCGACGCCCGATAGCCCGGTGACGGTGCTCGTCATCCCCACGGCCGAGGAGCTCGAGATCGCTCAGCAGGCCGCCGCCCTCGTCCACCGCTGACCGCCGCCCCCGAGCCACACCCCAACTCGAGTGGCCTCACTATCCACAGCACCCCAACTC
>JBDTAU010000022.1:0-4416 GCA_039924465.1 Dermatophilaceae bacterium | reverse complement strand
GGCGCAGTGCTGTGGGTGCTGGCCGCACTGGTGTATGCCGGTGTGCGCGAACCTGCGGGGGAGGCGACGGACGCGAGCGCGGCCGATCAGACCGACGACCGGGCTGCCGAGGGTTCCGGTGGAGGCGGCGGACCGGAGCGCGCCGCATCGCCGGGGTGGTGGCCCACGATGGTGGCGCTGCTACGTGACGACGCACCGTTTCGGCGGTTCGTCATCGTGCGCAGCCTGCTGCTCGTCTCGGCGCTGAGCCCTCCGTTCGTCGTCACCCTGGCGGTGTCATCCGGGGCTGGGACGTTGAGCGGTCTGGGGGGCTTCGTCATCGCCTCAGGCCTCTCGGCCCTCATCGGTGGTCCGGTTTTCGGTCGGTTCGCCGACCGTGCCAGCCGAACCATCATGATCGCGGGCGCCGGGCTGGCATCGGTAGTGCTCGTGGTGCTCGTCGTCGTGAGCAGGCTGCCCGGCTTCGGCGGCGACACGGTGTGGAGCGCGGTGCTGTTCGTGTCGGCCTACTTCGCCCTGACGTTGGTGCACACTGGGGTGCGGGTGGGACGCAAGACCTACGTCGTCGACATGGCGGAGGGCGACCAGCGCACCGAGTACGTCGCCGTCTCCAACTCCGCGATGGGTGTCATCCTGCTCATCACGGGCGCCGTCAGCGCACTGCTGTCGACGTGGGGGGTGCACTGGGCACTGCTCTTCCTCGCGGCGTTGGGGATCCTTGGGGTGATCACCGGGGCCCGACTGCCCGACGTATCGGCCGGCTGACCAAGTGCATCGACCTCAGGGCAGGTCAGTCCTCGGCAACGGTCCGGATCTCGAGGCGGCCCTCGAGGGTGCGGTGCACCGGGCACCGATCAGCGATGCGCAGGAACGCCGCCCGCTGGTCGTCGTCGAGGTCGCCAGTCAGCCGCACGGTCCGGCGAAGCAGGTCGATGTGCCCCTCCTGGTGCTCGCACTCCGCGCAGTCGTCAGCGTGCACCCGCTCATGGGTGACCACCGTCTCGACCTCGTCCAGCGGCCAGCCCTTGCGTTCGGCATACATCCGTAGCGTCATCGACGTGCACGCGGCGAGAGCCAGGGTGAGGAAGTCGTACGGCGTCGGCCCCAATTCGTCGCCGCCGGCCGACGCCGGTTCGTCGGCCAGCAGCGTGAACCCGCGAGCCCGCAGACGGGTCGTCAGACCGCCGGAGTTCACCGCGGAGGCGCCGACCTCGCGATATCGATCCGAGTCCGTGGTCACCGAGGCAGGGTGGTTCTCGTGGAGATAGCGCTGCGCCCAGGCACCGATCATCGTGGCCACGTAGTCAACATCTGCCTGGTTGGTGAGCAGGTGGTCGGCCTGGTCCAGGGAGATGAAGCTCTTCGGGTGCCGGGCCGCGCGATAGATCGCCTCGGCGTTGTCGATGCTGACCACCTGATCGATCGGTGAGTGCAAGATCAGGGTGGCGCCTCGGAATCCGGCGATCGCGGCGAGCGGGTCCTGCCGTTCCAGATCCTCCAGGAAGGACCGGCCGACGGTGAAGGTGCGCCCAGCGATCGTCGCCGGCGCCGACCCGTCTCGCATGACTGCGTCGAGGTCGCCGTCGAGCACCTGCCGGACGTGGGCTGGGTCGGCAGGCGCTGCAATGGTGGCGATGGCCCGGACACTGGGTAGGTCCGGTGCAGCGCTGAGCACTGCCGCACCGCCCAACGAGTGCCCCACCAGCAGCGACGGCGGCGCTACCACCTCGGCGAGGTAGCCAGCCGCGGCCCGCAGATCATCGACGTCAGCGGAGAAGGTGGACTCAGCGAAGTCCCCGTCGCTGTGCCCGAGGCCGGTGAAGTCGAAAGAGAGGACCGCGAACCCCTGTGCGGTCAGCGCGCGAGTCAGCTGTCGGGCCACCCGCAGGTCCTTCGAGCAGGTGAAGCAGTGGGCGAAGATCGCCGCTCCGAGCGGCGCCCCGGCGGGACGTTCCAGACGGGCGGACAACTGGTGCCCGCGCGGGCGGGGGAAGGTGCAGGTGGTGGAACTCGGCATCGCGGTCTCCTTCGTCGTCACGACGGGCGCAGAGGTGTCGCTGATCGGCGGGATCGTCGTCGTCTCGTCTGCTCCGAGCATGTCAGAGGCGCGGTGGTCCAGGTTGCCCGACGGCAGCACTGAGCGCCTCCGCCCAGACCGGGAGCACCTCTGCTCAGAGATGTGGATCGACGCGAAGGGTGCGTGGCCTGGTGACTTGAGCGCGAGGGATCCGCACGGCCTCAGTTCGTCGGATCGCCGTTCGCCGCGGCCACGAGTGTCGGCAGCACCCAGGCGGCCGTCCCGCGCACGACGTGGTGGCACAGGTTGGAGACCTCGGTCTCGACCGGGTTGATCTCGATGACTGTGGCACCCTGTGCCCGAGCCATCGCCGGGTAGCCAGCAGCCCCCTCTGGGCGTCGCGGAAAGTGGGCACCCCCGGCTCAGCGCTCATCCCGGCCCCGGACAGGACCAGGAAGCGTTGGGCACCGCGGACCGCGGCGAGGACCTCCTGCGGCAGGGCCTGGCTCGACCCGGTCTGCCTCATGGTTTCCTCCTACGACCTCGGTCCACGAGGGTGCCGCTAGGTTGGGCGCATGGCGAAGCACGATGGCCGGAACACCGACGGAGGCACCCTGACCCTGTCGTCAAGAGACTACGAGGCGGAACTGTTTCGATTGCAGTCCGAGATGGTCAAGCTCCAGGAGTGGGTCAAGGCCGAGCGGAAGCGCATCGTCGTCGTCTTCGAGGGTCGCGACGCCGCCGGCAAGGGCGGCACGATCAAGCGGATCACCCAGTACCTCAGTCCGCGCGTCGCACGCATCGCCGCACTGCCCGCGCCGACCGAGCGCGAGAAGGGGCAGTGGTACTTCCAGAGGTACGTGGAGCACCTCCCGAGCGCCGGTGAGATCACCTTGTTCGACCGCTCCTGGTACAACCGGGCGGGGGTCGAGAAGGTCATGGGCTTCTGCACCCCCACGGAGTACCGCCGCTTCCTCCAGCAGTGCCCGATCTTTGAGCGGTTGCTCATCCAGGACGGCATCCTGCTCCGCAAGTACTGGTTCTCGGTGAGCGATCAGGAGCAGCAGCGCCGCTTCCGGTCCCGTCTCGAGGACCCGATGCGGCAGTGGAAGCTGTCACCGATGGACCTCGAGTCCATCTCGCGGTGGGAGGACTACTCCCGAGCCAAGGACGAGATGATGGTGCACACCGACACCCCTGAGGCGCCCTGGTTCGTCGTCGAGAGCGACGTCAAGAAGCGCGCGCGGCTCAACATGATGGCCCACCTCCTCTCGACGATCCCCTACGTCGAGCAGCCAGTGCCGGCGCTGACGTTGCCCGACCGGCCCAGGTCCAAGGGCTATGAGCGACCCCCCCGGGAGCACACGACCTATGTCCCCGACCACTGCGCGACGCTCGGGGACTGAGCCCGCGCGTCAGGACTGCAGGTCGGCGAAGGCGAGCGGCTCCCGGGTCACGGCGTACGTGGCGAAATAGAGCCGCTCGACCGCTCCGCCCGACCCGCGCCGGACCTCCAGGACCTCACCCCGCTCGCGTCCCTCCACGGCTCGGAAGCGGTCAGCTCCCTCGGACTCGAAGCGGGTCTCGGAGAGGGGGTCCCGCTCGTCGAGGTAGGACCACAGCTGACCGTCGCGGATGACGAAGGTGATCGGCGACCCCTCGCTCCACCACAGACCCAGCAGCGGCTCGAGCTCCGGACGAGGCCGCTCCGGGGCCCACGCCGCCGGCAGGGTCGGCTCGGTGTCGATGACCGCCTCGATCAGGTCGGTGGCCAGGACCAGGGTCTGCGCCCCCGAGGTGGCATTGGCGAAGACGACAGCGGCCACCCCGTCCTGGCGGCGGACCCGGAGGCCAGTGAGGAAGCCGGGCATCGCCCCGCCATGCCCGACGAAGACACGATCACCGCGCCGGCCCATGCCGAAGCCCAGGCCGTAGGCACCGGACCAGCCGTCCGGGTCGGTCATGATGAGTGGTCGGCACATCTCGTCGATGGTGCTCGGGGCCACCACCCGGTCATCGGGGGCGGCGATGTAGGCGGCGTAGCGGGACAGATCCCCGACGCTGGACCACAGGCCGCCGAGCGGCGCTGTCGCGTTGAGCTCGAACACCGGCTCCGGCCTCCCGGTGCCCGCGTAGGGGTCGATCTGGTAGCCGAACGCCCGGTCGTCCGCCGGGGCGAGGCCGGTGTGCGACATCCCGAGCGGCTCGAGGATCCGGGCCCGCACGACGGTCTCCCAGGGCCGGGCAGCGACCTGCTCGATCACCTGGCCCAGGAGCCCGTAGGCGAGGTTGGAGTAGTGGAAGGCGTGGTGGGCCGGCAGCACCTGCTCAGCCTGTTCGACGCCCTCGAGGAACTCCACGGTGTGCGGAGCCGTCAGGCTCTCCCAGATGTTGCCGAC
>JBDTAU010000021.1:0-3739 GCA_039924465.1 Dermatophilaceae bacterium | reverse complement strand
CGATGACCAGCTCGCGGTTGGGCGTCACGGGCCCCAGCCTAGAGCCAGTGGGACCCGCTGACTCCGGGCTCAGCCAGGATCAGGCGTCGGCACCGGGCGTCGACCCGGGCCAGTTCTTGTCGGGTTCCGGGACCGGGCGCCCGGGCTGCTCACCGCCGCGCGCCTCGAGGTAGTTCTCCTTGGGGACCATCACCTTGCGACGGAAGAGGCAGACCACCTTGCCGTCCTGGTTGTAGCCGATCGTCTCGACGTAGACCACGCCGCGGTCGTCCTTGGAGGTCGACTCCCACTTGTCGAGCACGGCCGTCTCGCCATAGAGCGTGTCCCCGTGGAAGGTCGGGGCCACGTGCCGCAGAGACTCGACCTCGAGGTTGGCGATCGTCTTGCCGGAGACGTCCGGGACCGACATGCCCAGCAGCAGCGAGTAGACGTAGTTGCCGACGACGACGTTCTTGCCGAACTGGGTCGTCTCGCCCGCATAGTTCGCGTCGAGGTGCAGCGGGTGGTGGTTCATCGTCAGCAAGCAGAACAGGTGGTCGTCGTACTCCGTCACGGTCTTGCCGGGCCAGTGCTTGTAGACCGCCCCGACCTCGAACTCCTCGTAGCTGCGCCCGAACTGCATACCTACTCCTCACGTGCGGAACGTTTTGACCCAGCCTGCCCGAGTGAGCGGCATACGGACACGTTCGTATGCCGTGTGCTTGCTCACGCTGTACCTTCACTGGGGTGAGCCCTTCCTTCACCCCCGGTCCGACCCAGCAGGCGATCATCGAGGAACTCGGCGTCCGGCCGGGCTTCGACGCAGCAACAGAAGTCGAGCGGCGGGTGGCCTTCCTCGCGGACTACCTGACCGGGTCGGGCACGAAGGGATACGTGCTCGGGATCAGCGGTGGCGTCGACTCGACCACGGCCGGACGCCTCGCGCAGCTCGCCGTGGAGCGGGTCCGGGCCGCCGGCGGTGACGCGGCCTTCGTCGCGATGCGGCTGCCCTACGGGGTCCAGCACGACGAGGCCGACGCTGCGCGAGCCCTCGACTTCATCCGTGCCGACGAGGTCGCGACGGTCAACATCAGGGCAGCCACCGACGCCATGGTCGCCGAGGTCGACCAGACCGAGTCGGGCGCGCTGACCCCGGACCACGCCGACTTCGTCAAGGGCAACGTCAAGGCCCGGCAGCGGATGGTCGCCCAGTACTACCTCGCCGGGCTGCGGTCCCTCCTCGTCATCGGCAGCGACCACGCGGCCGAGGCGGTCGTCGGCTTCTACACGAAGTTCGGCGACGGCGCCTGCGACCTGACCCCGCTCGCCGGTCTCAACAAGCGCCGCGTCAAGGCCGTGGCCGCCCACCTCGGCGCCCCGGAGTCCCTCGTCGTCAAGGTCCCGACCGCGGACCTCGAGGACGGCAAGCCGCTGAACCCCGACGAAATGGCTCTCGGGGTCAGTTACGACGCGGTGGACGACTACCTCGAGGGCAAGCAGGTCGCCGACGCCGACCGCGACACGATCGAGCGGTGGCACGCCCGGACCGCCCACAAGCGGGCTCTGCCCGTCACTCCCGACCAGCTCTGACGGGTCACGGCGCCGCGCGCCGCGCCCCCAGCGTCGACAATCCAACCCGGGTCCGATCCCGTAGGCGGATCGACGGGACGCCGGTGGACGACGAGGCCACTCGACTGGGCGGGTGATCAGCCCTCCGGTGCCGCCGACGGCTCCTCAGCGGGATCCCGTGCGGGCCTCACCAGCGGCAGCTCTCCCGTGTCCGAGAGCTGCGGTGGCGGCTCCGGCACCGGATCGGGCTGGCCAGGGATGACGGCCCGGGGGTCACGTCGCACCGTCGAGCCGATCGCCCGTGCGGGACGCTGCCCGGTGCGTCTGCTCAGGATCAGGCCCGCGAAGTAGTTGCCGAGCGAGACCCCGGCAGCGAGGCCGAGGCCCAACCCGAACGCACCGGCCAGGGTGGGGAGCCCGACGGCCAATCCGATCCCGGACGGTTGCGACACGATCTGTGAGATGCCCTGGTAGGCCATCCGCCCGGGCAGCAGCGGCACGATCGCCGCTGTCGTGACCGCGAGCGCGGAGATCCCGGCCCGGCGGGCCGCGAGCCGAGCCGTGAACCCGATGATCAGCGCCGCCGTCGCGGACGCCGTCGCCGGTCCGAATCCCACCACCGTCTCGACGACGGCCAGGATCCCCCAACCGAGGACCGCGGCCACGCCCGCCACGATGGCCGCCCGCCCGCTCGAATAGGAGGTGATCGCGAAGCAGACCGCGATGATCGCGGCACTGACGAGTTGGACCCCGAGGTTGTTGGTGAGGATGGTGCGCTCGCTGATGGCGATGGGATAGCCGAGCTTCTGCCCGACGGCCAGCACGATGGTGATCCCGATCGCGATGCCGAGGGAGAGCGCGATGACCTCGAACCCCCGCGCCCCGGCCGTCACGTAGTAGCCCGACAGGGCGTCCTCGGCCGCGCCCACGATCGACAGCCCGGACAGCAGCAGGACGATGCCGGACGCGACGATGAGCGAGGGCGAGAGATCCTGCGCGAACTCGATCCCGTTGGCGCCGGCCACCACGACGAGCGTGGCCACGACCGTCGGGATGGCCGAGCCGACGCACTGGGCGAAGAACGAGGCGACCCCAGCTTTGGCGAGCGCGTCCAGCACCCGGGTGACGACCGCCGCGGTCAGGAAACTGAGCAGGATGACGGTCGGCCCGGCCCCCACGAGCGCGGCCACGCCCGCAGCCAGGCCCGCGCCGGCGGCCGTGACCAACCATCGACGATAGGGATGCGGGGCATGAATGACCGCGTCGAAGCGGACCCGGGCCTCATCGACGTCGAGGGGCTCCTGGCTCAGGTCGATGACCAGCTCCCGCAGTCGCTCCAGCCGGGTGAAGTCCTGCACCCGATAACGCACGATGCGCATGACGGTCATCGGATCGGCCTCGGGGCCGCGGTGGTAGGACACCGTGATGGAGGTGTAGGTCACGTCGACGTGCACGGAGCGCAGGCCGTAGGAGTTGGTCAGCATGAGCACCGTCGCCGTGACGTCGGCGGCGGCGGCCCCGGTCGCGAGCATCGCGACGCCCCCCCGCATCGCCAGGTCGATCACCGCCAGCGCCGTCTTGCGGTCGACCCCGTCCGGCGAGGTCCAGATGTGGATCTCGTCGGTGGGGGGGCCGCTCGGGCGCACTGCCCGCCGGGTACTGGCGAGCAGCGCCGGCAGTCCTGGCGCCGCAGTCGGCGCAGCAGTCGGCGCCGCAGTCGGCGCTGCACCCGGCACAGCACTCCCCGGCTGGGACGGTTGGTCAGATGGGGCCACGGCATCACTCTAGGACGCCGTCGTGCGGACCTCGGCCCGTGGGCGTGGTCATCCCGCTCATGCGCGTGACACCATGGGTGGATGAGCGAGGAACAGCAGAAGTCCGGGAACCGTGGGCGTCCGACGACGGACGAGTTCCGTGCCTTCGTCGCGTCGGGGTGGGGCCCGCGCAGCACCGAGGTCCCCGAGCGGGCCGCGGTCGTGCCGTATGCCGCGCAGCGGCGCGCCGCCGTCAGCGCGCGCTTCCCGGGCGAGCGGGTCGTCGTGCCCGCCGGCGGTCTCAAGGTCCGCAGCAACGACTGCGACTACGTGTTCCGCCCGCACAGCGCCTTCGCCCACCTGACCGGTCTCGGCGCCGACCGCGAGCCCGACGCGATCCTCGTGCTCGAGCCCCTCGAGGCCGGCGGGCACAAGGC
>JBDTAU010000020.1:0-3148 GCA_039924465.1 Dermatophilaceae bacterium | reverse complement strand
GCAGTCGAGTGGCCTTGCCCGGTGTGAGGCGGGGCCACTCGACCGGGGCGGTGCGAGGGGCGAGCACAGTCGAGTGGCCTTGCCCGGTGTGAGGCGGGGCCACTCGACCGGGGCTGGGGCTGTGGATGGCGCGGCCACTCGAGTGGGGCTGGGCTGTGGGAGGACGGGGCCACTCGAGTGGGGGAGCTCAGCGCAGGGTGATCATCACGGTGGTGGAGGCGGCGCCTCCCGACCAGGCAGCGGCGTTGCCCCGATCCCAGGCGCGGGCGCCGACGGACACCCGGGTGGCGCCGTACTGCTCCGCACGCGCGACAGCCCACTGCCCGACGGCCCAGGCCTGGGTCTGATCGGCGGCGGTCACGGTGAGGGTGCCGGCCCCGGGGCGCACGCTCGTCACGCCCATCTCCTCGGCGAGGTCGGCCGCGACGGCCTTCGGCGTGGCGTGCGTGGTGGCGTCGTCGAGTTGGCAGGTGAGGCCGGCGGCAGAGTGGCCGGTGAGGGTCGAGGCCAGCACCCGACCCTGCTGCTCATGGTCGCGGTAGGCATCGGGGTAGGCGCTGCGCTGGACCTTCTGGGCGACCTCGGTGATGTCCGCGGTGGGGTAGTCCTTGAGCTTGATGAGGGCGTCGTAGAACGCATTGGTGGAGTGCACCGGGTCCAGCACCTGTGCCTGGGTGCCCCAGCCCTGGCTCGGGCGCTGCTGGAAGAGGCCGAGCGAGTCACGGTCACCGAACGTGATGTTGCGGATCTTGGACTCCTGGTAGGCCGTCGTGATCGCGATCGTCGCGGCCCGTGGCGCCATCCCACGCTTGATCGAGATAGCCGTGATGAGGGCCGCGTTGCCGGTCTGCTCCGGGTCGAAGGTCTCGGTCATCCCAGAGGCGGTGATGGTGCACAAGGGGGAGCGGAAACTGTTGATCAGGTGGCGCACCCCGAGATAGCCGGCCCCGGCGACGACGAGGACGATGACGAGCAGCGCGACACGCCCGCGGCGACTGGCGCGCCGCGAGTGGGGTGGCCGGCGGGACTCGGCGAGGGCCGGGCCGGGTCGGTCCTTAGACATGATCTCCTGGGTCAATCGTTGGCGTGCAGCGCCGCGTTCAAGGTGATGCCGGTGCCCGAACGGTCGCGGGCCTCGACGGCGCCGGTCTCGCTGTTGCGGATGAAGAGGATGTTGCTCCCGCCCGAGAGTTCCTTGGCCTTGACCACGGTGCCGTCGGGCAGGGCGACCTTGGTGCCGCCGGTGACGTAGAGCCCCGCCTCGACGACGCAGTCGTCGCCCAGGGCGATCCCGATGCCACCGTTGGCACCCACCAGACAACGCTCACCGATGCTGACGCGTTCCGTGCCGCCGCCGGAGAGCGTGCCCATGATCGAGGCGCCGGCGCCGATGTCGGACCCGTCCCCGACGACGACACCCTGCACGATGCGGCCCTCGACCATGGAGGAGCCGAGCGTGCCGGCGTTGAAGTTGCAGAAGCCCTCATGCATGACGGTCGTCCCGGGCGACAGGTGGGCGCCGAGGCGGACCCGGTCGGCGTCGGCGATGCGAACCCCCTGCGGGACCACGTAGTCGGTCATCCGTGGAAACTTGTCGACGCCGAACACCTGGACCGGCCCCCGCGCCCGCAGGCGGGTCCGGGTCTGCTCGAATCCCTCGACGGCACAAGGACCGTGGTTGGTCCACACGACGTTGGTCAGCGCCCCAAAGACCCCGTCGAGGTTGATCGTGTTGGGTGCGGCGAGGCAGTGCGAGAGCAGGTGCAGGCGCAGGTAGGCGTCAGGCGCGTCGGCCGGGGCCGCGTCGAGGTCGATCTCGGTGCGGACGACCTGGGTGGTCACGCCGCGGAGCGGGTCGGCCCCGGCCAACGCCGCCAACTCGGGCGGAGCGCTCGCGGACGGGTCACCAGAGCCGAGCGCCGGGGCGGGATACCACGTGTCGAGGACCGTGCCGCCATCCGTGATCGTGGCCAGTCCAAAACCCCATGCGCTGCGCTCCGATGACATGCCGACCAGCGTATGGGCGATCGAGTGCCCGACGAAACGTGGCTCGCCCACTGGGCGCTACTCTCGCCGTATGCCGCGCAGCCCCGCTCCCGAGACCGCACCCGTCCTCGACCTGTCGAGTGACGTCACCTCCCTGACTGCCGCGATCTGCGACGTGGAGTCGGTGAGCCAGGACGAGGCGACGCTGGCTGACGCCATCGAAGCGGCGCTGCGGGGTCTCGATCACCTCGACGTCATCCGCGACGGCGACACGGTCATCGCGCGGACCTCGCTCGGGCGGGCCGAACGGATCATCCTCGCGGGGCACATCGACACGGTGCCGCTGGCGGCCGAGCCCAACCTGCCGACCCAGCGGGTCGGGGATCAGCTGTGGGGGCGTGGCACGGTCGACATGAAGGGCGGGGTCGCCGTCATGCTGAAGATCGCCGCGCAGGTCCCCGAGCCGACTCGTGACCTGACCTTCCTCTTCTACGAGTGCGAGGAGATCGACGCGGAGTTCAACGGCCTCTCACGGCTCGGGTCGACCCGGCCCGAGCTGCTCGCCGGGGACTTCGCGGTGCTCCTCGAGCCGACCAACGGCGCCATCGAGGGCGGCTGCAAGGGCACCCTGCGTGTCGACGTGGTCACCACCGGCATCGCCGCCCACTCCGCGCGACCGTGGAACGGCCACAACGCAATCCATGACGCGCAGGGCGTGCTGGCCCGACTCGCCGGTTACGAGGCACAGACCGTCGTCGTGGATGAGCTCGAGTACCACGAGGCGCTGCAGGCGGTGGGGATCGCCGGCGGCATCGCCGGCAACGTCATCCCCGACCGGTGCACCGTGACCGTCAACTACCGCTACGCCCCGGACAAGGATTCGGCGCAGGCCTTTGCCCACGTGCAACAGGTCTTCGACGGCTTCGAGTGCACCCTCGGCGACGCCGCCGACGGGGCTCGCCCGGGCCTGCACCTGCCGGCGGCCAAGGACTTCGTCGCAGCGCTCGGCCTGCCCGTGGGGCCCAAGGAGGGCTGGACCGACGTGGCCCGCTTCTCGGCGTTGGGGATCCCGGCCGTGAACTTCGGGCCCGGGGACCCGCTCCTGGCGCACAAGGTCGACGAGCGGTGCCCCGTCTCGCAGATCACGGCCTGCCACGACGCG
>JBDTAU010000019.1:0-3781 GCA_039924465.1 Dermatophilaceae bacterium | reverse complement strand
ACGCTGACCGCCCGGCCGAGCAGGAAGGGCTGCAGCACGTGTGACTCGAGCTGCTGCACCGCGATGACGACCGCGAGCATGATGAGGGCGACCCCGGGCCCGTGCGACACGAGCGCGAGCAGCACCGCCACGGCTCCCGAGAGGAGCGCGCCGACGATGGGGATGAACGAGAAGATGAAGACGAGCACGCCGATCGCGAGTGCGAACGGCACGTTCAGGATGGCAGCGCCCACGCCGATGCCGATGGCATCGACGGCCGCGACGATGATCGTCGCTCGCACGAAGGCCGAGAGCTGGTGCCAGGCGATGGCGCCTGACGAGTCGACCCGCTCCCTGGCCGCTCGCGGGAAGAGGTGAACGAGCCACGTCCAGATCCGCTTCCCCTCGTAGAGGAAGAAGAAGAGGGCAAAGAGGGCGATGAAGAGCCCTGCCACGAAGTGCGTCGCCGTGAGACCGACCGATGCCGCGGTGTCGCCCAGGTTGCCGGAGTTGCCGACGCTGTTCTTGAGGCTGTCCCAGTAGCCATCGAACTGGCTGTCCGTGATCTTGAAGGTCAGCCGGATCCAGTCCCGGACCTGCTCGATCCCGGTCGCCAGCTGGTTGGTCAGCTCGGAGAAGCCGCTGCTGAACTGCGTTCCGACCACGGTGAGCATGCCGCCCATGGCGACGATGACACCGACGAGGGTCAGCCCGGCTGCTGCGCCTCGAGACATCCAGCGGCTCAGCCGCACGGTGATCGGCATGAGCATCGCGGCCAGCAGGGTCGCGATGGCGATCGGCACGATGATCTCGGAGAAGGTGCGCAGCACGATCACCCCGACGAGGACGGCCGCGGCGATCAGGAGGAGGCGCAGCGACCATTCGCTCGCAGCACGGACGGCGGGTGGCACGCTCGAGGGCGCACTCGGCTGATCGTTCTGGGTGATGGCCACGATTTCCCCTTTTTGCTCGGATGACAAGCGATACCGTATGCCGCCGAGCCCGGTGCGCGCGCATCCTGGGCCCCTGCACCGTGGTTCGGTCGATTCACCAACGAAAACCTCGCCCGACGGAGCGTGTTTGCGCTGGTCGGACGAGGTTTCTGAGGGGTGGAGCTGCGGGGATTCGAACCCCGGACCTTCTCATTGCGAACGAGACGCGCTACCACCTGCGCCACAGCCCCTTGATGCGTCGAGAACTGTAACACCGCGACTGGCCCGACATGAAACCCGGGTCAGACCCAGCTCGGGAACCACATCCGGCGCTGCCACTCCTGCAGGGGGATCACCTCGGCCGTGTAGATCGGGTAGAAGAACCAGAACAACCCGATGGTCAGGAGCAGGAACCCGCCCATGACGCCCAGCCCGACCAACCGCCGGATCCGGGTCGCATCCCGGCCGCCGATGATCAGCCCGAGCACGTAGACGCAGGCGAGCACCACCCACGGCACGAAGGCGACCTCGTAGAAGGAGTAGATCGTCCGGTTCGCGATGAAGAACCACGGCAGGTAGCCGGCCGACAGTCCGCAGAGGATGGCCCCGGCACGCCAGTCCCGGCGCAACGCCCACGTGAACAGCAGCACGAAGATCGCGATCGTCCCGCCCCACCAGATCGACACGGTGCCGATCGAGGTGATCGCCTTGCTGCACTGGTCGACCAGGCACCCCTGCTGGCCCTTGGTCGGGCCCTCGTAGAAGAACGAGGTCGGTCGACCCTGGATGAGCCAGGACCACGGACTGGTCCGATAGGGGTGGGGGGAGTCGATCGACGTGGTCGAGGAGTACATCTGCTCGTGGTAGGCCCACAGCGAGCGCCACCAGTCCGGCAGCCACGTGATCCCCTCGTGGTGTCGGCTCTCGGCCCAGTCGCGGAAGGCGCCGCCCCTGGTCAGGATCCAGCCGGTCCAACTCGCCACGTAGGTGAGGAAGGCGCCGCCGACGAGTTGGAGGGCGGCATACAGCCCGTCCTTGGGGATCCAGGCGACCCACCAGCCCCGCACCCCCGCTGCCAGTCGCGCGCCCAGGTCCCAGAGCACGGTCAGCAGGCCGAAGAAGGCGAGGAAGTAGAGCCCGGACCACTTCGACCCTGCCGACAGGCCGAGCATGATCCCGGCGACCCAGCGCCACGGCCGCCAGCCGAGCCAGGGACCGAGCCAGGTCACCTCTCCCCGGGCGCGGCCGCCGACCTTCCGGGCCAGCACGGCCCGTGCCCGGTCGCGGTCGATGAGCAGCGCGCCGAAGGCGGCGAGGCCGAAGAACATGACGAAGATGTCGAGCAGGCCGGTCCGCGAGTGCACGAAGTGGTGGCCCTCGAAGGCCAGCAGCGCCGCCGCGACGGTCCCGAGCAGGTCGGAGCGGAAGAGGCGCCGGGCGATCCGTCCGAGCATGAAGATCGAGATGGTGCCCGCCAGCGCCACGGCGAAGCGCCAGCCAAAGGAGTTGAGGATGCCGAACGGCATCTCGCCCCAGCCGATCAGCCACTTCCCGACGGGCGGGTGCACGACGAAGTCACCCTGGGTGCCCCACACGAAGGGGTCGTTGGCGGTGAAGTGCTGGTCGACCTGTTTGGCTTCGAGCAGTTGCGGGTCGACCTTCATCTCGAACCAGAACAGGACCATCGACCAGCCCTGTTTGACGTAATAGGTCTCGTCGAAGATCAGCTGGTGGGGGGCGCCGACGTGCCAGAAGCGCAGCAAACCGCCAACGGCGGTGAAGAACAGCGGCCCGACCCAGCCGAGCCAGCCAGCCCGGCCCGCCGGCCGGAAGTCGTCCTCCGCCTTTCCGAGCAGGCGGGCGTGCACCTGCGGGGCGGAGTTCATGGGGGCCATCGTATGCAGCGGCGCGAGGCGTTTGTCGCCGTGTGCCGAGTGCCGCGCCGGGCCGGTCACCGAGCCACCGCTGCCGTATGCCGCTGGGCCCGGTCGTGATGGCCGTCCGCCCAGCGCGGGGCTCAGAGCGTGACCCCTCGCGAACGCAGCACGGTGTAGCCGATGAAAGCGACGATGTCGAGGATCGAGTGGCAGATGACGAGCGGCATGACCCGCCGGGTCCGGATGAAGAACAGGCCGAGGATCAGGCCCATCGCGATGTTGCCGGCGAACCCGCCGAAGCCCTGGTAGAGGTGGTAGCTGCCGCGGATCACGGCGGACACCCCGAGCACGAGGGGCCACGACCAGCCGATCTGGCGCCACCGGGTGTAGAGGTAGCCGATCATGATCGTCTCCTCGAGCAGCGCGTTCTCGATCGCCGCGAGCACCAGGACCGGTCCTGACCACCAGACGTCGGTGAGGTTGGCGGCCGAGATCTGGGTGTTGACCCCCAGCGCCTTGGCCCCGAGGTAGAGGCCCAGCCCCGGGATGCCGATGACGGCGGCCAGCGCGAGTCCGCCGAGTCCGTCCCGGGCCGGGGACTGCCGGTCCAGTCCGATGAAACGGCCGGCACGCACATCGACCCTCGGACGGTGCAGGTGGCCCAGCAGGTAGAGCGCGAGCAGGACCGGCACGAGGGGCAGCGCGACCCCGACGAGTTGGTAGGCCAGGTCGAGCCACGGGCGGTCGGGAACCTTGGCGGTGTTCATCGCGGTCGTCTGCTGGGCGAGCGGGACCGACAGGGTCAGCCGGTTGATGATCGTCAGGACCGACCAGATCGCCGACGCCCCGAGTGACACGCCGAGGACGAGCAGGGTCTCGCGCCGCAGGCCGCGCCGGGCGCCGGGGTCCACCACTGCGGCGGGGTCACGGACATCGGGGCCAAACAGGGCGGCGAACGGCATGCGATCACTGTACTGACGGTGCGCCCGTAGG
>JBDTAU010000018.1:0-6224 GCA_039924465.1 Dermatophilaceae bacterium | reverse complement strand
CACGATCCTTCGAGACATGGGTCAGGAGTCCGCCATCGTCGGGCCTGAGCTCGACGAGGCACTGGACCTGGCCGCGCGCTTGGCCGCTGCCGCCGATGCCGGCCGGGTGGACCTCAGCGACCTGGGTCGACGGGCGCGACGCCTCCTGGCCTCAACAACCACCTCCGCCTGAGGCTGGTCCCCGCTGAGGTTGACAACGGCACAGTCGCCTCCGCCCTCAGGCCACCATCGGTCGTGTGTCACGTCTGGCTACGCTGAGTTGTCGTGGCGCTCTCCCCCTCTCAGCAGCGGATCATCGATGGCTGGTTTCCCGGCGCCGAGGTGGTGGCCGACCTGAGTTGGGGACTGGTCGACACGGTCGTGCTGCACCTGCGACACGACCGTGGCGAGGCCGTGGTGAAGGCGGCTGGGCCGGACAACGGCCACATCGCCCGCGAGATCGTGGCGCACGAGCGGTGGACCGGACCCTGGGTCAGCGCCGGCCGGGTGGGATGCCTTCTCCACTCCGACCGGGCCCACAACGTGATCGCGTTGTCCTACCTGCCAGGGGTGCTCGTTCAGGGCACCCCCGCCGCGGACGACCCGGACACATACCGTCAGGCCGGCGCCCTGCTGGCTGCCTACCACCGGCAAGCGACCCGAATCTCTCCGAGCTACGAGGCCGAGATGGACGCGCGGGCGCTGCGCTGGCTCGACGGTGACCACCGGATCTCCGCGGAGACCGAGACGCGGCTACGAGGGGTGATCGCGTCGCACGATCTGCCACCGACCGAGCTGGTCCCGACACACGGCGACTGGCAGACCCGCAACTGGCTGGTCGACGACGGGCAGATCCTGGTGATCGACCTGGGCCGGGCCGACTGGCGCCCCGCGTCGACCGACTTCGCTCGTCTGGCGCGACGCGAGTGGGAAGGTCGACCAGAGTTGGAGCAGGCCTTCCTCGCGGGCTACGGCGGTGACCCACGGGAGCCGGCGGCGTGGCGGCGGACACTGTTGCGCGAGGCCATCGGCACCGCCAGTTGGGCCCATCAGGTCGGTGACGAGCTGTTTGAGGAGCAGGGCCACCGGATGATCGCGCAGGCGCTGGCGTAGCTGACGGAGCCGAGGTCGTCGGCACCCCTCGCCGAGGCATCGTCATCGTCGGGCCCGCAACATGGCGGCGATGTGATGGGGACCGGGCTTGCGACATCAAGAGCGCCGGGCTCGGTAGGGTCGAGGCATGGATGCACCGGTGCTTCATGTCCGAGGCCAGGTCCTCGTGGGTCGGGAGGAGACTCTCGACGAGGTCTGGGTGATCGGCGGCAAGATCTCGCTGACCCCGCCCGCCTCCGGCGAGGACGTCCAGACCCTGGAGGGCTGGGTGCTTCCGGGCCTGGTCGATGCGCACTGCCACATCGGGTTGGGGCCGCATGGCGAGGTCAGTCGTGCGGAGACCGAACAGCAAGCGATCACCAATCGGGAGCACGGGACGCTGCTGGTGCGGGACGCCGGTCAGCCGGGCGACACCCGATGGATCGACGACCGCGACGACCTGCCCAAGATCATCCGGGCCGGGCGCCACATCGCACGCACTCGACGCTACATACGCAACTTCGGTCACGAGATCGAGGAGTCGGAGTTGGTCAAGTACGTCCGGCTCGAGGCCCACCGCAGCGACGGCTGGGTCAAACTCGTCGGCGACTGGATCGATCGGGATGCGGGCGACCTGACCCCCTCGTGGGGGCCGCGGGCGGTCGCGGATGCGGTCGCTGCAGCCCATGAGGAAGGGGTCCGGGTCACCGCGCACTGCTTCGGCGAGCAGTCTCTGAGAGATCTCGCAGCGGCGGGGATCGACTGCATCGAGCACGCGACGGGCCTGCAGGAGGACACGATCGACACCTTCGCCGAACAGGGCATCGCCATCGTCCCGACCCTGGTCAACATTGCGCACTTTCCCGACCTCGCGGCCCCGGCCCGGGAGAAGTTCCCCCGCTACCACGAGCACATGCTGGATCTGCATGCACGCCGGCACGCCACGATCGGGGCAGCGCACGAGGCAGGCGTCCCCATCTATGTCGGCACCGATGCCGGGGGCAGCCTCCCGCACGGCCTCGTCGCGCAGGAGATGGCCGAACTCGCGACGGCCGGCCTCACCAGGCTGGAGGCCATCTCGGCCGGCACCTGGGCGGCTCGGGAATGGCTCGGTCGACCCGGTATCGCCGAGGGTGAGGATGCCGATCTCGTCGTCTATGCCACCGACCCGAGGCAGGACCTGTCCGTCATCGCTGCTCCGTCTGGTGTCGTCCTCAGGGGGCGGGTTGTCCACTGACACAGTCCCGTTCACCGTCCTGGGGGACGCAGTAGAGGTGCGCCCGCCCACGCTCGCCGACTCGGCGGCATACGCAGAGGCGGTCACCCGATCGGCCCGGCGACTGTCCCTCTTCGCGATCCCTGACCCCGACAACCTCCCGGCGATCGTGGCGGCGCAGTCGCCGACCTATCGCACGTTCATGGTCTGGGCCAGCGACCCGGAAGGTAAGCACGGGCTCGTGGGCCGGATCAACGTCGCCAATGTGGTCCAGGGGGCCTTTCGCAGCGCGACCATCGGCTACGACTCCTACGATCCGTATGCCGGTCGGGGCCTGTTCAGTGAGGGATTGGAACTCGTGGTCGGTCTGGTCTTCGCCGACCCGCCTCACGGCATGGGCCTGCACCGGATCGAGGCCAACATCCAGCCGACGAACACGCGATCGATGGGGCTCGTGCGCAGCCTCGGCTTCGTCCATGAAGGATTCTCCCGCCAGTTCCTGCACCTGCCCGGGCCCGATGGTCGACGCAGCTGGCGTGACCACGAACGCTTCGCCATGCTCGAGTCCGACTGGCCCGCAGCGCCGTACCGGCACCGACCGCCGCGACGGATGGCCGTCGTCGTGCAGAGCGGACGGGCCTGGGAGGGGCAACCGCTCGCGCCCGCGCTCGCTGCGGAGCTCGGCCTGCCCGTGTTCTCCGTGGATGTCGTCGAACCGGCGCTGGTCTGGGAGCTGCTCTTCGCCTCGCCCATCGGCGGGGTCGTCGTCACCCGGGCGGTCGGGCCGGAGCTGCGGATGGGCCTGGCCCGAGCCCAGTTCGACCCCGGGGTCGTGCCAGTCATCGAGGCCGCCTTCGACGTCCCGAAGCACGAAGTGACCGAAATCGCCCTCCGGGTCCGGGCCGCCTTCGCCGGGGTGTGAGGCTGCGGGGACGGTGCGGGGCCTGCATGGTGCGGGGATGGTTCGGACCGGCCAGTTGGATCTGGCACAATGGTCGGCTGTACCCGTCGGGCAGGACCCTCTCGCCTGACCCGGACGCCTACATCGAGTGTCGGTACCCCGCGTGTTCCCCACCCGGTCTCACCGTTCTCACAACACAGAAACAGGAGACACCACAACTGTGGCCGTCAAGATTCGTCTGAAGCGCATGGGCAAGATCCGTGCACCGTTCTACCGCGTTGTCGTCATGGACTCGCGCACCAAGCGCGATGGCCGGGCCATCGAGGAGATCGGCAAGTACCACCCCACCGAGGAGCCGTCGCTCATCGACATCGATGGCGAGCGCGCCCAGTACTGGCTCGGGCAGGGCGCCCAGCCCACCGAAGCCGTTGCAGCGCTGCTCAAGATCACCGGTGACTGGCAGGCGGCCAAGGGCCTTGAGGGTGCTGAGGGCACGCTGAAGGTCAAGGCTGCCAAGACCCCCAAGAAGGACCTCTACGAGGCAGCCCTCGCGGCAGCCGGCGGTTCGACCGTGGACGCCGATGGCGCCACCACCGACAAGAAGAAGAAGTCCGAGAAGAAGGCTGCCGAGCCAAAGGCTGAGCCGAAGGCCGAGGAGCCCAAGGACGAGCCGAAGGCTGCTGAGCCCAAGGCTGAGCCGAAGGCCGACACCACCGACGGCGACGCCACGAAGGCCGCTCCGCTCGCTGCTGCCGCCGAGTCCGACGGCTCGGCGCCCGCGAACGAGGATGGTTCCGCGCCCGAGGGCTTCACCATCAAGGGCAACAAGGACTCGATGAAGTACCACGAGCCCGACGGCCAGTGGTACGACGCGACCGTCGCCGAGGTCTGGTTCCAGACCGCTGAGGCTGCCGAGGCCGCTGGCTTCGTCAAGGCTGGGTCCTGAGCATGATCGAGGAGGCGCTCGAGCACCTCGTCAAGGGGATCGTCGACCACGACGAGGACGTCGTCGTGCGTCGCAAGGAGCTGCGTCACGGTGAGCTGCTCGAGGTCCGGGTCCACCCCGATGACCTGGGGCGGGTCATCGGTCGCTCCGGCCGCACGGCCAGTGCGCTGCGCACGGTCGTCGGCGCCCTGGCGGGAAGCAACAGCGTTCGCGTCGACATCGTCGACACCGACCGTTCGCGCTGAGCGCCCACCAACAGCACCACGACAGTGGGGCACCCCGGGTCACCGGGGTGCCCCACTGTCCGTTGACCCGCTGGTCTTTCGGCAGCCCGCACGAGCCCTCGTCTGCACGTCAGCTCACGGGGTGCGCGTTGGCGCCAGCTGCTCGTGGCCTGAGAGGATCGAGCCCATGAGTGACGAGAAGGTCGTGTTGGCGCGGATCGGCAAGCCGCACGGGTTGAACGGCGAGGTGACCGTCCAGGTGCACACCGACATCCCCGAGGTCCGCTTCGCCGACGGGGCCGTGCTCGAGACCGAGGCGGCTCCCGGCTCCGGTGTCCCGCGGGAGGTGACGATCCTGTCCACCCGGGTCCACAACGGCGTCTGGCTGCTCGGCTTCGAGGGCATCCCGGACCGGACCGGTGCGGAGGCTCTGCGCGGGACACGGCTCGTCATGGACGCACAGGACGCGATCGACACGGCCGACGCCGGTGAGCCTGATGCCTGGTCCGAGGAGGAGCTCGTCGGCCTCGAGGTCCGTGACCCAGCGGGAGCTGTCCTCGGCCGGGTCAGTGGTCTCGAGATGGGCCCCGCTCAGGACCGGCTCGTGCTCGAATTGACCGATGGGGTGACGGCCTATGTCCCCTTCGTCGAGGCGATCGTCCCCGTCGTGGAGTCCGATCACGTCGTCGTCGATGCCCCAGCCGGCCTGTTCGACCTGTATCGCGAAAGCGCCCAGTGAGGATCGACGTCGTCTCGATCTTCCCGGACTACCTTGCGGCACTGGAGCTTTCGCTCATCGGCAAGGCCCGTGCGGAGGGACTGCTCGACGTCCGGGTGCATGATCTGCGCGACTTCACCCACGACCGGCACCGCACCGTCGACGACTCGCCCTACGGCGGGGGCGCCGGCATGGTGATGCAGGCCCAGCCGTGGGCCGAGGCACTAGACCACGTGCTCGCGCAGGGCGCAGACGCCAAGCCCCACCTCATCGTGCCGGGCCCAGGCGGTGCGCCCTTCAGCCAGCCCCTCGCTCACCGTCTGGCGGTCGAGCCGTGGCTGGCCTTCGCCTGCGGCCGCTACGAGGGCATTGACGAACGCGTCTACGAGCATGCCCGCGAGGCCCTGGGCCTCGAGGTCTCCGTCGTGAGCCTCGGCGACTACGTCCTCAACGGGGGAGAGGTCGCGGTCCTGGCCATGGTCGAGGCGATCGCCCGGCTCGTCCCGGGAGTGATCGGCAACGCGGAGTCGCTCGTCGAGGAGTCGCACGAGGACGGGTTGCTCGAGTACCCCATCTACACCAAGCCCCGGGTCTGGAACGGCCGGGAGGTCCCCGAGGTGTTGTTGTCGGGGAACCACGCCGCCATCGCCGCCTGGCGTCACGACCAGCGACTGGCCCGCACGGCGGCCCGCCGTCCCGACCTGCTGCCTGCCGCCCACGGCGATGCCGAGACCGAGATCCGGCTCGCGACCCCGGGCGATGTGCCGGAACTGTTCACCCTGACGAGGGCCTGCTGGGTGCAGGAGGCCGTGGTCAACGACACCCTTGAGATCCCCGCCCTGGTCGAGTCGATGGAGACCCTCCGCGAGAGCCTCAACACGACCAGGACCTGGGTCGCACGCAAGGCCGGCCGTCTCATCGGGTCCGTGCGCACTCAGGAGCGCGGCGACACGTGGGACATCGGCCGGCTCATGGTGGCCCCGGACCTGCAGGGCCGCGGACTCGGCCGCCGACTCCTCGAGCACGCGGAGGTGAGCGCGCCCAGCGGCATACGGCAGTTCTCCCTCCTGACGGGGGCCGGCAGCGACGCCAACCTACGCCGCTACAAGCGGGCGGGCTATCGTCGGGCACCCGGCGAGCCGACGGCC
>JBDTAU010000017.1:0-3730 GCA_039924465.1 Dermatophilaceae bacterium | reverse complement strand
CCGAGCGCCGCGTTCCAGCCGATCAACCCGAGCGCCAACATCGACTCGAGGTAGGGCTCGGCGAGAGCGAGATCCCGGTCCAGCCAGTGGCCGCAGGTGTGCTTTTCCTGCGTGGTCGGCTTGTTGGCGGGTGGCGCACACCGGACCGCTGCCACGATCCGCAGCCCGGTCAGTTCGAGCCCGTCCCCACTCGCCCACGACAGCGGTTGGTTGGCATAGCCCGCGCGGTGGAGAGCGGCATACAGCCAATCCCCTGAGCGATCCCCAGTGAACATCCGCCCGGTCCGGTTGGCGCCGTTGGCGGCGGGGGCGAGGCCGACGATGAGGACGCGTGCTCTCGGGTCGCCGAACGACGGCGCGGGCCGGCCCCAGTAGGGCTGGTCGGCGAACGAGGCCCGGCGCCCCGAGACCGCCACGGACTCTCGCCACTCGACCAGACGAGGACAGGCCCGGCAGACGCTGACCTGGGCATCCAGTTCTGCGAGGTCGTCCACCTCGGCAGCCAAGCGCTGGACGTCTGCCTCGTCCAGGGCCACAGGGGTGTCCGCAGTGGCGGGGTCGCCGGGCCACCCCGTCCCCGGCGGCACGGGCGACGGGAAGGCAACTCCCGTGAGTGGGTGCGGATCCATGCCACCCAAACTATCCCCCGTGCGACGTTTCAGCAGGTGACGCGGTGGTCGATCGGTCCCGGCTCGAGGGGCACCTCCGGGTTGCGGATCAGCAGCCAGGAGAGCACCCCGCCGAGGAAGAGCAACCCCGCACACACGATGACGGCCGACTGGTAGCCCGCATTCATCGCGATCGGCTCGGCATAGGCCTCCCCGGAGAGCCCGACCGCGACGGGGAGTGCTGCGACGGCAAGCAACGATCCGGCCCGCGCCACTGCGTTGTTGATCCCGCTCGCAATGCCTGCGTGCTCATCGGGGGCGGCGGCCAGGACCGTGGCGGTCAACGGCGCGACCATCAGGGCCAGCCCGAGCCCGAAGACGGTCAGCCCCGGGAGGACGTCGCGCACGTAGTTCGTGTCCGGCCCCGCGCCGATCAGCATCAGCGTCCCGGCCGCCATGATGATCGGCCCCAGCGTCATGGGCAGCCGCGGACCGATGCGTTGGGCCAGGGCACCGCCGCGGGCCGCGAACAGCAGCATGCACGCGGTGATCGGCAGCAGGGCCACACCGGCGAGGAGCGGGGACCAGCCGGCCACGGTCTGTAGTTGCAGGACGAGGAAGAAGGTGATGGCGCCCAACGCTGCGTAGACGAGCAGCGTCATGCCGTTCGCGGCGCTGAACTGCCGCGAGCCGAACATCGGCAGCGGCATCATGGGGTGCGTCGATCGACGCTCGATGACCAGGAAGGCGCTGAAGCTCACCACCCCCACCACTGCGGCCACCGGCGCCAGCCGGTCGCCCCACTGGATCAGGGCGTAGGTGATCCCGGCGAGGGCAATCGCGACGGTCGCGGCCCCGACCACGTCGAACTGGTGCGGGGCCTGCGGGTCTCGGGTCTCCGGGACGAACCGCCGGGCGATGATCACGGTCCCCAGGGCGAGGGGCAGGTTGATGATGAAGATCCACCGCCAGGACGCCACCTCGATGAGGGCCCCGCCGACGAAGGGGCCGATCGCGGCAGCCACACCCCCGAGCCCCGACCACGCCCCGATGGCCCGGGCCCGGTCCGCGGAGGCGAAGACGCCCTGAATCATCGCGAGGCTGCCGGGGGTGAGCAGGGCACCCCCGGCGCCCTGGAGCACTCGGGCCACGATCAGGATCCCCGGTGACCACGCGAGCGCACACAGCAGCGAGGCGAGCGCGAACCAAATGGTGCCGATCACGAAGATTCGGCGCCGACCGAAGCGGTCACCCAGCGCTCCCCCCAGCAGGATGAAGCTGGCGAGCGAGAGCAGATAACCGTTCATGATCCATTGCAGCGCAGCCAGATCGGCGCCGAGGTCCGTGCCGATCGTCTTGAGCGCGATGTTGACGACGGAGCCGTCGAGCAACGTCATGCCGGACCCGAGCGTGGCGGCGGCGATGACCGCGCGTCCAGTGGGTGAGCCGTAGGCGACCGGCTCGGGCGACGTGATGGTCACGGTGACAGCGTAGAGCGGCCTTCACTCCCCGGCAGGGGTTTGCGGACGCTTACGCTGGGCGGTGGGCAGGGTGCCCCGAGAGCGAGGGACACGATGAGTCGCAAGGTCAGTGTGGTGGTGGGGACACTCATGATCGTCGTCGGGGTGGTCTGGCTCGGTCAGGGCCTCGGCTGGATCGGCGGCAGCGTCATGTCCGGTGTGACCGTCTGGGCCGTGATCGGTCCTCTGGTCGCACTCGCCGGCGTCGCCCTCGTCGTGCGCGGCACCCGCGCGGCCGGAGGCCCGGGCGACGGGCGGCATCGCTCACCGTGATAGTCGGTCGCCCCACTCCGGCGAGGGCGGCATACGGCTCACGCAGCGGTAGCTGGTGACCGACGGCGCGGTGACCGTCAACGCGGTGTGAGCCATGCCCTGAAGCATCGCGGGTCGAATGTGACCCCCGTTCGACCCCGACGAGTGGCAGGGTGGGGGCCATGCCAGCCACGACTGTTGTCCTCTTCGGTGCCACCGGGGACCTCGCCAAGCGCAAGCTCCTGCCCGGGATGCTGCATCTGCACGAGTCACGTCTGCTCGATGACCTGCGCGTCGTCGCCACGAGCCTCGACGACTTGAGCCGCGAGGAGTTCCTCGAGCTCGTGTTCACCGCCGTGCGCGAGCACAGCACGCACGAGGTCACCGACGAGGACCTGCAGGAGTTCGCCGGCCGGATCCACTGGGTGCCGGGATCGGCTGGGCCGCAAGGGGTTCGGAAGGCGGTCGACGAATCCGAGGCGATCCTGGGGCCGGGCGCCCGACGCCTGCACTACCTGAGCGTGCCGCCCAAGGCCGCGATCTCCGTCGTCCACGAGCTCGAAGCGGCGGGACTGGTCGAACGCAGCCGCATCGTCATGGAGAAGCCCTTCGGCACCGACCTGGAGTCGGCCCGCAAGCTCAATGCGGAACTGCACGAGGTCTTCGCCGAGGAGCAGATCTTCCGCATCGACCACTTCCTCGGCAAGGAGGCGGCCCAGAACATCCTCGCCGTCCGCTTCGCGAACGGCCTCTTCGAACCCATCTGGCACCGCAACCACATCGACCACATCCAGATCGACGTGCCCGAGACTCTCGGGCTGGCCCAGCGTGCCGACTTCTACGAGGGCACCGGGGCCTATCGGGACATGGTCGTGACCCACCTCTTCCAGGTGCTCGCGTTCACGGCGATGGAGCCGCCGACCGCCCTCGAGCCCTCCGCGATCAGCGAGGAGAAGAACAAGGTTTTTCGCTCCATGCTGCCTCTCGAGCCGCACAACGTGATCCGCGGCCAGTACGTCGGCTCTCGCGACACGCCCGGCGTGGCGGCGGACTCGGACACCGAGACCTTCGTCGCGCTCAAGTGCTACATCGACAACTGGCGCTGGGCGGGCGTGCCCTTCTTCCTGCGCACCGGAAAGAAGCTGGCCGAGGGCGCCCGAATCATCTCGATCGCCTTCAAGGAGCCGCCGCGCTCGATGTTCCCCGATGACTCAGGCATCGGCGACAACGGGCCGGACCACCTCACGTTCGACCTCGCCGACAAGTCTCGGATGTCGTTGTCCTTCTATGGCAAGCGCCCCGGACCGGGGATGAGACTCGACAAGCTGTCCATGCAGTTCTCGATGCAGG
>JBDTAU010000016.1:0-2682 GCA_039924465.1 Dermatophilaceae bacterium | reverse complement strand
GCGTAGGGCATGACGTAGAGAATCGGAGCGAAGGTCTCCTGGTGGACGACCTTGCTCTGCTCCGGCATCCGGATCACGGTCGGGGTGACGTAGTAGGCGTCCGGGCTCGCGTCGTCCATGACCCGCTTCCCGCCGGCGACGACCTGCCCGCCTGCCGCTTTCGCTGCCTCGATCGCTGCGATGAAGGCGTCATGGGCCTGCTGGTTGATCAGGGGTCCGACCAGGGTGCCGTCTTCCATCGGGTTGCCGACCGGCAACTTCTCGTACGCACCGGCGACGCGCTCGGTGATTGCGTCGATGACCGACTCGTGGGCGATGACGCGGCGCATCGTGGTGCATCGCTGTCCGGCGGTGCCCGCGGCTGAGAAGACGATGCCGCGGGCCGTCAGGTCGAGATCCGCGCTCGGCGCGACGATCGCGGCGTTGTTGCCGCCGAGCTCCAGCAGGCTGCGCCCGAACCGCTGCGCCAGACGGGGACCGACCGCTCGGCCCATCCTCGTCGAGCCGGTCGCGCTCACGAGTGACACCGCGCTGTTGCCCACGAGTGCCTCGCCGAGCTCCGGGCCCCCGATGAGCACCTGGGACAGGTCGGTGCTGTGACCGCTCTCGGTCAGGGCGCGCTGCATGAGGGCGTTCGTGGCCAGGGCACACAGCGGCGCGGTCTCCGAGGGCTTCCAGATCACGGCGTCCCCGCACACCAGCGCCAGGGCCGTGTTCCAGGACCAGACCGCGACGGGGAAGTTGAACGCGGAGATGACTCCGACGACCCCCAGCGGGTGCCAGGTCTCCATGAGCCGGTGGCCGGGCCGCTCCGAGGTCATCGTCTTGCCGAAGAGCTGGCGGGACAGGCCGACCGCGTAGTCACAGATGTCGATCATCTCCTGGACCTCGCCGCGGGCCTCGGAGGTGATCTTGCCGACCTCGACGCTGACGAGGGTGGCGAGGTCGTTCTTGTGCTCGGTCAACAACTCGCCGAGTCGCTTGACCACTGCTCCGCGCACCGGGGCAGGCACGGTGCGCCACTCCTTGAAAGCGGCGTGCGCCCGGGCGACCGTGTCGTCCACCTCCGCGGGGGAGCTCCATCGGACCGAGGAGACCGTCTGGCCGTTGATCGGTGAGCGGCCGTGGTGATCGCCGGCCAGGGCGTTGGGATCAACGCCGCATCGGCGTGCGGCCTCTTCGGCAACCTGCCGCAGGTCCTCGGCAGTGGGTAGGACGGGGGCGCTGGCCCGGTCGTGTTCCTGGGTGGGGGTGGTGCTGGTCATGAGGGGCTCCTTCTTGGTTGGTGCGCAAGACTCAATCGGGACGTGGTCGTTGGGGTAGGTGCTAGACGATGTTCTTTTCGCGGTGCAGGGTGGCTCGCTCGAAGCGCCTCGTGTCGAAGGCCGAGACATCCACGAAGGGGGTCTCACCCCGGACCAGGGATGACATCACCTCGCCCATGGCCGGGCCGAGCAGGAAGCCGTGCCCGGAGAATCCGGTCGCGTAGAGGAAGCGGCTGACGCCGGGTGCCTCGCCGATCAGCCCGTTGTGGTCGGGGGTCACCTCGTAGAGACCGGCCCACCCACTGGCGATGCCGACGTCCGCGAGAGAGGGGACACGGCGTTCGGCGGCCTCGATCAGACCTGGCAGCCACTCGTCTCCCTGCTTCAACTTGAAACCCACGGTCTCGTCCGGGTCCGACATGCCGATGAGCAGACCGGGCCCCTCCTCGTGGAAGTAGAACGTCGTGGAGAAGTCGATCGTCATCGGCATCGTCTGGTCAAGGTCCGGGATCGGCTCGGTGATGATGATCTGCCGGCGAATCGGGTCGACCGGCAGGTCGACGCCGAACCATTCCCCCACGGTGCGGGACCAGGCACCGGCGCAGCACACCACGGTCCCGGTCTCGATGCGGCCGGCCTGGGTGTGGACGGCCCGGATCGTGCCGTCGATGACTTCGCCGCCAGTGACACGGCAGTTCGGGATCAGGGTGGCGCCGGCGCGCCGGGCCGCCCGCGCATAGCCCAGGACCACCGATTCCGGGGTGCAGTGCCCGTCGCGTGGGGCGTAGGCCGCGGCGAGAACACCCTCGGTGCTGATGATGGGGGACAGGCGCTTGGCCTCCGCTGCGCTGATCATGCGGCTGTCCACGCCCAGCGACTGCTGCAGGGCCACGCTCCGCTCGAAGTCCGCGACGTCGTCCGGGTCCTCGAGCAGGAAGAGGTAGCCGTTCTGGCGCAGGTCGATCTCCTGGTCGAACAACTGGCCGAAGCGCTCGAACACGTCCAGCCCGTAGTGGCCCATGACGATGTTGGTCTCGTCGCTGAACTGGGCGCGGACGCCCCCGGCCGCCTTGCACGTCGAGCCGGACCCGAACGGGCCCTGGTCGAGCAGCACGACCTTCCCGGCGCCGCTGCGTGCCAACGCATTGGCGGTACTCAGTCCGATGACTCCACCGCCGATGACGACGACGTCGGCGTGGGTCGGCAGTGTCGCGCTCATCAGGCTCCTCCAAGTAGGGCATCGACGATCTCATTCTCCGACAACAGCACCGTGGCTGCCGCCGGGCCGAGCGGGATGATGCTGTCCTTGCTCGTGACCCGGCTGATCCGGCCCGGGTAGCCACCGTCCAGCAGAGCGGCCATAACTCCCTCCGAGACCCCACCGGTGCGACGCGTCTCATCGACGATGAGCACCCGA
>JBDTAU010000015.1:0-7511 GCA_039924465.1 Dermatophilaceae bacterium | reverse complement strand
CGATCCGGTCAGTCCGCTCCCACGGGAAAGCGTTCTCGATCCCGTCTGCCTTGGTCCGGCCGAAGTGGCCGTAGGCCGAGGTCACCTTGTAGATCGGGCGCAAGAGGTCGAGAGCATCGACGATGGCCGCCGGGCGCAGGTCGAAGGTCGCGCTGATCGCGTTCTGGATCGCGTCGATCGGGGCGGTCTCGGTGCCGAAGGTCTCGACGTAGAGGCCCACCGGCTGGGCCTTGCCGATCGCATACGCCACCTGCACCTCGCAGCGGCGGGCGAGCCCGGCCGCGACGACGTTCTTGGCCACCCAGCGCATGGCATAGGCACCGGAGCGGTCCACCTTGCTCGGGTCCTTGCCGGAGAAGGCGCCTCCACCGTGCCGGGCCATGCCACCGTAGGTGTCCACGATGATCTTGCGTCCGGTCAGGCCCGCGTCCCCCATCGGGCCACCGATCTCGAAGCGGCCCGTCGGGTTGATCAGCGCGCGGTAGTCCGAGACCTCGAGGGTGCTGCCATCCGCCTGCAACTCGGCGAGCACCGGGTCGATGACGTAGGTCCTGATGTCCGGCTCGAGCATCCCCTCGAGCGAGACGTCGGACGAGTGCTGGGTCGACAGCACGACCGTGTCGAGACGGACGGCACGGTCGCCGTCGTAGGCGATCGTCACCTGCGTCTTGCCGTCGGGTCGCAGGTAGGGCAGCTGACCGCTCTTGCGCACCTGGGTGAGCCGCTCGGAGAGGCGGTGGGCCAGGTGGATCGGCAACGGCATCAACTCAGCCGTGTCATCGCAGGCGTAGCCGAACATGAGTCCCTGGTCGCCGGCGCCCTGCTTGTCCAGCGGGTCCACGCCCCCGTGACGGTTCTCGTGAGCCGTGTCGACCCCTTGGGCGATGTCGGGAGACTGGGCCCCGATCGAGATCGAGACACCGCAGGTCCGACCGTCGAAGCCCTTCTGCGAACCGTCGTAGCCGACCTCGAGGATCGTCTCGCGCACCAGCGCCGGGATCTCGACGTAACTGGTGGTCGACACCTCTCCGGCCACGTGGACCAGCCCGGTGGTGACCAGCGTCTCGACGGCGACCCGAGCCGTCGGGTCCTGGGCCAGCATGGCGTCGAGGATCGCGTCACTGATCTGGTCACAGATCTTGTCCGGGTGCCCCTCAGTGACGGACTCGGACGTGAAGAGGCGTGCGGACACGGATGCTCCCGGTGGTTGGGGTCAGCGAAAACGGTGCTCGCTGTTGAGTTTAATGGTCATCGCAACAGCGGCAGCACGGCATCCAGAATGGCGGCGGCGACCACATCCTTGGACGCAGGCCCGACGCTCACCACCTCGTCGCTGCCGCGGCGCAGGAGGTGGACCGTGTTGTCGTCCTGGCCGAAGGCCAAGCCACCGCCGACCTCGTTGACGACCTGCAGGTCACTGCCCTTGCGGGCGAACTTGGCCCTGGCATGGTCCATCACCGAGCCGCTCGTGTCGCCCGTCTCGGCGGCAAAGCTGACGATGACCGGCCGGGCATCGCCTCGCTCGGCGCGGGCCGCCACGAGGCCCTTGACGATGTCGGGGTTCTCGACCAGGTCCAGGCGCACGCCGTCTGCGCCGGCCTCGGCGCTGTGAGATTTCTTGATCTTGGCGTCGCTGACGTGGGCTGGCCGGAAGTCCGCGGGCGCCGCAGCCATGATGACCACGTCAGCACCGTCGGCGGCCAGGTCAACTGCCCGCTGCAACTCGAGGGTCGTCTCGACGGGGATGATCTCGACCCCCTCGGGGGCCGGCAGCGCGACATTGGCCGCCACGAGCGTCACGTGGGCGCCCCGGGCGGCCGCCTCGCGGGCGATCGCGTAGCCCTGCTTGCCCGAACTGCGGTTGCCGAGGTAGCGCACCGGGTCCAGCGGCTCGCGAGTGCCCCCCGCCGACACCACGACGGTGCGGCCGGCCAGCTCGCCCACCGGCTCCGACGCTTGGTCGTATGCCGCTGGGTCGCCACCAGGGGTCCGGCCCACGAGGGCGAGCACAGCGGCATACAGCACCTCGGGGTCGGGAAGGCGCCCGGCGCCGGTGTCCTTGCCGGTGAGGCGGCCCTCGGCGGGGTCGATCACGTGCGCCCCCCGAGCGCGCAGCGTCGCGACGTTGGCCTGCGTGGCGGGGTGTTCCCACATCTCGGTGTGCATCGCTGGAGCGAAGACCACCGGGCAGCGTGCCGTGAGCAGGGTGTTGGTCAACAGGTCGTCCGCGAGGCCGGCCGCGGCCTTGGCCAGGGTGTTGGCGGTCGCGGGTGCGACGACCACGACATCGGCTGACTGGCCGATCCGCACGTGCGGCACTTCGTGGACCGCGTTCCAGACCTCGGTGCTGACGGGCTTGCCGGACAGCGCCGCCCAGGTCGGGGCCCCGACGAACTTGAGCGCTGCCGCTGTCGGCACCACCGTCACGTCATGGCCGGCCTCGGTGAAGAGCCGCAGCAGCGAGCACGCCTTGTAGGCGGCGATGCCCCCGCTCACTCCGAGGACGACCCGCAGCTGCGGCATGGAGCGGCTCAGGCCTCGGTCGGGGTCGACGTCAGCAGTCCCTGGCTGATCTCGCGCAGCGCGATGGACAGTGGCTTCTCGTTGACGTCGGTCTCGACGAGCGGGCCGACGTAGTCGAGCAGGCCCTCCTGCAGCTGCGAGTAGTACGCGTTGATCTGACGCGCGCGCTTGGCGGAGTAGATGACGAGGGCGTACTTGGAGTCAGCGATCTTGAGGAGGTCGTCGATCGGCGGGTTGGTGATGCCGATGGGGGCAGCCTTAGTTCCTGACACGTCTTGTCTCGTTTCGTTGGTTGTCATGCGTGGCGACGGCGATGCTTGCCCTGGTGTGGGCGCGCCCGTACACAGGATTCACTGGCTGGATCGTCCTGATCTCATCAATGATACGAGTTCTTCGCTGGCCCGACGAACATCGTCGTTGACCACGACGGCATCGAACTCGCTCTTCGCCGCCATTTCGTTGCGGGCCGTCTCCAGTCGGCGGTCCCGCTCGGACTGGTCCTCGGTGCCCCGACCGACGAGGCGCCTCACCAGTTCGTCCCAGTTCGGCGGCTCGAGGAAGACGAACATCGCGTCGGGCATCGTCTCCTTGACCTGCCGGGCTCCCTGCAGGTCAATCTCGAGGAGGGCGTCGCGGCCATCGGCCAGCGCCCGCTCGACGGGGCCGCGCGGGGTGCCGTACTTGGCGACTCCGTGCACGACGGCATGCTCGAGGAACTCACCGGCAGCCACGAGCCGGTCGAACTCGCCCTCGTCGACGAAGTGGTAGTGCACCCCGTCGACCTCATCGGGCCTCGGGCGCCGGGTCGTCATCGAGACGGAGAACCACACGCGAGGGAAGTGAGTGCGCACGTAGGCGGCGATGGTGCCCTTGCCGACAGCGGTGGGCCCGGCCAGGACCGTGAGGCGTCCGGGGGTGATGGCCTGCGGTTCCTTCGACGGGTCCGTCATGGCCGCTCGAACCGCTGCAGCAGAAAGGAAATCTGCTTGGATCCGAGCCCCCGCAGCCGCCGGGACTCGGCGATGCCGATCTCGGCCATGATCGCCTTGGCCCGGACGCGGCCCACGCCGGGCATCGACTCGAGCAGCTCGGTCACCTTCATCTTGCCGATGATCGGGTCCGACTTGCCGTCCTCGATGACTTCGGCGAGGCTCCCACTCGAGTGCTTGAGCCGATTCTTGACGGCGGCCCGTTCCCGACGTGCGGCGGCCGCCTTCTCCAGGGCAGCGGCGCGTTGCTCAGGGGTGAGCGGTGGAAGGGCCACAGCGACGTTCTCCTAGCGTGGGGGCGGGCCCGGGACCGATCCTCGTTCCGGGCAGTGCGTTCTCGCCGAACCTAGCCACTCACGTGTCGCCGTGGCAACGCGGGGTGCTCGGCACGCACGCTGACGCCTCCGGCCGGCCTCACGATCGCACCGCCGCCGCCACGGCCTCGGCCCGTTCGATCAGGTCCTGGACGCGCGGTCCAACCGACAACACCTCGCGACTCGAGGAGACCAGCACCTGCCCGATGGCCGGGCCGAAGGTGCGGGCCAGTGCCTCGACGGTGCCCCCCTGGGCTCCGAATCCGGGGGCCAGGATGGGCGTGTTGGCGGTGATCAGGTCGAGTCCCAAGTCACTGACGGCGGCGCCGACGGTGGCTCCGACGACGAGGCCGATGCTGCCGAGTTCGCCTCGCTCGCGCGCGAGCGCATTGTCCACGGTCGCTCCACTGACGACGGACGCCGCCACCGCAGCTCCGTCATGGACCGCGTGCTGCACGCCAGCTCCCTCAGGATTGGAGGTCAGCGTCAGCACGAAGACTCCCCGGCCGGTCTCCACCGCCAGGTCGATCGCCGGGCGCAGCGACTCGTAGCCGAGGTAGGGGCTCACCGTGAGGGCGTCCACGGGGGCGCTGGCGTCGTCGGCCAGGAACGCCTGCGCGTAGGCACTCATCGTCGAGCCGATGTCGCCGCGCTTGGCATCGAGGATGGTCAGGGTGTCGGCGTCACGAAGTTCGCTGATGACCCGCTCGAGGATCGCGATGCCGCGACTGCCGAAGACCTCGAAGAAGGCGGACTGGGGCTTGACTGCGGCGACCCTGCCACCGAAGGCCTCGACACAGGTCAGGGCGAAACGCTCAAGTCCCGCGAGGTCGTAGGACAGTCCCCAGGCCTCGATCAGGGCCTGGTGCGGGTCGATACCGACGCAGAGCGGGCCACGCCGGTCCATCGCTCGTGCCAACCGGGCTCCGAAGCCTGACCTCATCTGGGTTCCTCCTGGGTGGTGGTGCTCGGCCTACTGGTGGGGGTCGGTGGTGGGAGTCGGCGGGTGGTGGGGCGGATCGATCAATGTCGGTGCGCGGCGGCGATGACGTCGGTGAAGGCCTCGACGCCCCGCGCCTCGAGCAGGGCCGCGAGCTCATCGCGGACCCGCGCCGGCGAGGTGGGGTCATGGAAGGTGACGCTCCCGACCTGGACGGCGCTGGCGCCGGCTGCGACCAACTCGAGCGCATCGGTCCCGGTGCGGACGCCGCCGACGCCGATGATGGGGACCGTCGGGATCCGTCCCTCGAACATCGCCTGACGCACCTGCCAGATGGCTCGGACAGCCACGGGGCGGATTCCGGGCCCCGACAGGCTGCCGGTCACTCCGGCCAGGCCTGGACGCAGGTGCACCGGGTCGATGACCATGCCCTGCACGCTGGTGATCATGGTCAGGCCGTCCGCTCCGGCCTTGACACAGGACGAGGCGACGGCGGTGATATCGGTGACGTCGGCGCTCAGCTTGGCGAAGACAGGGGTGTCTCGCGGCAGTTGCTCGCGCACCAGCGCGATGACCTTGGCGGCCGCGAGCGGATCGGAGGCGAAGACCAGGCCGCGATTGGCACCGTTGGCGCAGGTGAGGTTGACTTCGACCCCGATCACGCAGGAGAAGGCGTCGCTGGCCCGGAGGGCAGCCGCAACCTGGGCGTACTCAGTGCTCGAGGTACCCGCGATCGACGGGAGCACCCGGGCGCCGGCAGCCGCGAGCCAGGGCAGGTCCTGTGCCACGAAGGCAACGATCCCGGGGCCGGGAAGGCCCGTGTCGTGGACCAGCCCCGACGCGGTCTCAACGACCCGTGGTGTCCCGTGGCCGGCGCGTGGGTCCGCCATGACCGACGGTGTGACGAAAGCTCCGAGCGAGGCCACGTCAGCGAAGCGGTGCACCTCCTTGCCGTTTCCGGCGCAGCCGGACGCGGTCATGACGGGATTGGGGAGCAGGTGTCCGGCGAGCCGGATCGTCAGGTCGGCCATCACCGAGCCCTCAGCGCGCCGGTGGCGTCGGTCGGGACCTGCCAGCCGTCCACGTCCTCTGCATCCCAACGGATCCGGTCGCCCCGGAAGACGGGACCCTCGACGCAGGACCGCACCATCCGGGTCCGCCCGTCGGCTCCCACGACCGGCAGGACGCAGGACTGGCAGACGCCGGTCCCGCAGGCCATCGGGCTCTCGAGCGCGACTTGGGCGACGACGCCGCGGGCCTGCGCGATTGCGGTGATGGCCCGCAGCAGGCCGGTCGGTCCGCACGCGTAGACCACGGAGGCGCCGGTCCTACCCAGGGCGTCGGCCACAGCGGCGCCGACCGGGTCGGGTCCAGCACTCAGGCCGTCCGAGCCACCCTCATCAGTGGTCACCGCGACCCCGTCGCAGGTGCGTCGGGCCTCGACCACGCCGAAGAGGTGCTCCTCGTCGGGGGCGGTCAGGACCATCTCGACGGGGCAGCCTCGCTCACGCAACTCAGCGGCGAGCCACAGCAGCGGGGCGCTGCCGTGGCCGGACCCGACCAGGAGGCAGGCCACCGGCTCAGTCGGAAGCGGGAAGGGTCGCCCCAGGGGACCGACCACATCGACCGGGTCGTGGACCGACAGTCCGGCGAGCCAACGGGTGCCGGTGCCCGTCGCGGACACGATGACCTCGACGGTGCCACCGTAGGTGGAGCTGGGGCTGACCCGATGGATCCAGAGGCTGCGACGCCGGAGGGCCGCGGAGGAGGCGCCGCCCACGGCGACCGTGAGGAACTGCCCCGCCCTGGCGAACTCGGCCACCTGCGGTGCGACGAGGGTCAGGTGCTGGTGGGCACCGGCCCTTCGACTGGCGATGAGCTCGGCCCGCTCCAGCGTCACCCGCACCCGGGACGCTGACGTTCGTGAACCGGGCTGTTCAGTCACCTCGGCACGTCCTCCGGAACCCGGTCGAACAGGCCGAGCGTGCGGGCGTGCTCCTGCAAGGAGGTCACCCGGATCTCCTCGGTCCTCCCCGCCTCGATCCCGAGGACCGCGGCTGCCAGCGTCGCGATCGTGGTCACGATGGGCTTGTCGGCACTGGTCGTCGCTGCCCGGATCGCGTAGCCGTCCGCCCTGGCGTCCTGACCGGACGGCGTGTTGACCACCATCTGCACGCTACCGTCGAGGATCAGGTCGACGATCGACTTCTCGCCCGGCGTCTCACGCCCGCCACGCTCGGTGATCTTGCGCACCACGGTTGCCGGGATCCCGTTGCGCTCCAGGACCGCTGCCGTGCCCGTCGTCGCGAGGATCGTGAAGCCGAGGTCGACGAGCCGCTTGACGGGGAAGAGCATCGCCCGCTTGTCCCGGTTGGCGACCGAGACGAAGACGGCCCCTTCCTTGGGCAGCGGGAAGCCACCGCCCTGCTGGGCCTTGGAGAAGGCCGAGCCGAAGTCCTTGTCGATGCCCATCACTTCCCCGGTCGAGCGCATCTCCGGGCCGAGGATCGAGTCGACGGCGATTCCCTCCCTGGTCCGGAAGCGCTTGAACGGCAGGACGGCCTCCTTGCACGAGACCGGGGCGTGAGCGGGGAGGTTCCCACCGTCGCCTGATGCGGGGAGCATCCCCTCCGCGCGCAACTCCTTGATCGTGGACCCCAGCATCACCCGGGCGGCGGCCTTGGCGATCAACACCCCCGTCGCCTTCGCGACGAAGGGGACGGTGCGCGAGGCGCGCGGGTTGGC
>JBDTAU010000014.1:0-3193 GCA_039924465.1 Dermatophilaceae bacterium | reverse complement strand
TGGACCTGGTCGAAGCCGCCCTCCCGCAAGGATTGCAGCATGGCGGCCTTGCTCGTCTCGGCTGCGTAGCCCGGCTCCCCCGGCAACGAGCGGCGCCCTCCGGGGCGCGTCGAACGGGCGTTGTAGGACGCCGGGACCACGACCCGGACAGCGCCGCCTGCGAAAGATGTCGATGGCATCCCAGCTCCTTTCGACGAGGGATCAGACCACCCGTCACCACCGTAGAGGCGCGGGGACACGAATTGATACCGAATCCGGAAGTCCGGCCCCACCGCCAGCGCCGCTCACCCGCAGAAATTCAGTTGCACGACGGCTGATCCCTGCGTCACGCTGATGAGGAACCGCCTCCGCCGCTGGCGTAGGCCCAACCCGAAGGAGAGTGACATGACCGAGATGGCCCCGGGTGGCCTGTCTGCCCACCTCACTTCTTCCTTGGAGTTCCCTTGTCTTTCAATCGCTTTCACGATGACGATGACGTCTTCACGCCACCCCTGAACCGCGTCGACACGCACCACGAGTTCGCGGTCGACTCCGAGCCGGAGGCACCGCCGGAGGGCGAGTGCTGGTCCAGCTGGGAGGGCGCCGCGCACGGACCGAAACCGCGGCCCGACTGGGTCGTGACGGACCTCGGCGCGGTCGAGGAGGACCTCGGTGTCCTCAAGACCGGCAAGGAGGCCGACGTCCACCTCGTGCGCCGCTGGGTCCCCGCCGTCGAGGGCCGCGATGTCCTCATGGCGGCCAAGCGCTATCGGTCCACCGATCACCGGCTCTTCCACCGCGACGCCGGCTATCTCGAGGGACGTCGGGTCCGCAAGTCTCGCGAGATGCGAGCGATGCGCACCCGGACCGCCTTCGGCAAGGAGCTGATCAGCGGGATGTGGGCGGCCACCGAGTTCGAGACCCTCGCCACGGTGTGGGCCGCGGGACTTCCCGTGCCCTATCCCGTGCAGTTGTCCGAGACCGAGATGCTGATGGAGTTCATCGGTGATGCCGACGGCGTCGCGGCTCCACGTCTGGCCCAGGCCCGGCCTCCCGTTGAGGTGCTACCGGTCCTGTTCGAGCAGTTGCGTGAGGCCATGCTCACCCTGGCCGAGCTCGGCTGGGCCCACGGTGATCTGTCCCCCTACAACGTCCTGCTCGCTGGGCGTGGGGACGATGCTCACCTCGTGCTCATCGACTGGCCGCAGGTCGTCGACATCATCGGGAACCCGCACGGGCCGGAGTTCCTCGAGCGCGACGCCCGCACGATGGGTGACTGGTTCACCCGGCGCGGCTTCGAGGTCGACCACGGGATGCTCTTCGGCGACCTCATGGCTGCCGCCCTGTCGCGCTAGGGCCAGACACCTGCCCCGACCCCCCGATCCCGACTTCCGACCCCGCCACCCAGCCCGCCCGACGCGGGCTCACGGCTCAGGGCTCGGCCAGGAAGGTGGCCGGGTGCCCGAAGGTGTCCGAGTGGACGAAGGCCTCGAGCGGGAGGCGGGACCGCGGCAGCCGGGACCGCTGCTGCACCCAGTCCGGCAGCTCCCAGCCCTCCCCGTGGGTGGCGGGCAGACCGAGCGCGACCCCGGTCGTCACGGCCCAGTGCGCCGGGATGGCGAACGCGTCGGTCGCCGCGGCGTGGTCGAACCCGCCGAACTGGCGCACCTGCAGCCCCATCGACCGGGCCTGCACGGTGAGGTGCGCGACGGCCTGTCCGAGGTCGAACATCGCATAGTCGCTGTAGTTGATCTCGTGGTCCTCATCGGTGGCCACCTGGTGCAGGGTGAGGATGATCGCGCTCGCCGCCGGGGCCCAGGCCTGATTCGCGGCCGACAAGCACTCGACGATCGCCCCGTGCGTCCCGTCACCGCGACGGCCGACGATGAAGCCCCACGGCTGGGAGTTGCCGGCCGACGGCGCCCAGCGAGCTGCCTCGAGGATCCCGCGCAGGGCGCCGGGCGACAGCACGTGGGTCCGGTCATAGATCATGACGCTCTCGCGCTGGCGCAGCAGCGGCGTCAGGATCTGCGGCTGACGTGACTCCCCTCTCATGACCATGCTCGCGATCGTACGTGGCGCCGAACGAGCCTCGCGCTACGCCTCCCGCATGGTGGCCACCATGAAGGCCCGCCACGCCTCGGCTCCCTCGGCGAGTTCACCTCGACCACCGTGGTCCCGAAGGATCGCGGTCGTCGCGTCCCGGGTCACGCTGTCGAACTCGCCGTTGATCTGCACGTCGTCGCGGCCCCAGATGTGACGGCACATCGCCTGGACCGCCTGCACCTGCACGCTACTGCGCCGGAGGAGCCGCGGCGCACCGGCCGGGCCGAAGCGCCCGGTGTCGACATGGATGTGGTTGGCGTGGTCCGAGTCGTAGAGATAGGTGACGACGTCGGCGAACTCCGTGTGCAGACTGGCCGCGAGCCGCCAGTAGAGCCGCTGCTGGCGGCGCACGTCGGCTGCGGTGTCATCGCGCCACCGGTCGTAGCGTGCCGACGCGAGGTCCTTGCCGGAGGCTCGCAGCCCCGCGACGTCGAAGGCCTCACCGGAGTGGTGCCACGAGCCGCCCCCACCGCGGGTCCAGGCGCCATAGGAGCGGATCTCGTCCGGCTCGAGCCCCGTGTGTTCGCGCCACGTCGCCATCCAGCGCTCCAGCCGGGCTCCAAACGCCGCCGTGACGAAGTAGGCGGCGCGCTTCCCATCGACCTCGTAGACGTAGGCCGCTGATCCGACTGCCGTCCCCGACTGAAGTTCTGCGTGGGCCACGGCGACCGCATCCGCTCGGGACTCGCGGGTCATCGTGACCGGGTGCGCCGCCTCCGCCGTGCCGAGCAGCGCGTAGCCGCCTCCGAGGAGCGCGGCGGCCCCGACCCCGCCCAGGGTGAGCACCCCACGACGGGACAGCCGTAGCGACGGCGGGGTGGTGGGGGTGGGCACTGACACAGTGTGACCGTTCACGCTCGTGGGCGAGTCATCGACCCGCCGCAGGCCCAGTGTTTGGTGCCACAGGCTGCGTTTCGGGGCAGGGCCGGTGACTCACCGAGCAGCCCCTGCCCCGAAGCGCAGCCTGTGCGCTGGACCGCAGTCAGGACCCAAGAGCGGCGATCGCCTCGGCCGTCGCGAGCACCCTGCGAGCCGTGTCGACGTGGAGGTTCTCGATGAGCCGGCCATTCAGCGTCGCGACGCCCAGCCCCTCGGCCTGGGCCGCCTC
>JBDTAU010000013.1:0-8917 GCA_039924465.1 Dermatophilaceae bacterium | reverse complement strand
CCTCCATGGCACACACACTCCTCGCCCTCCACGCGCATCCCGACGACGAAGCCCTCCTCACCTCCGGCACGATGGCACGCGCTGCCGCGGAGGGGCACCGGGTCATCCTCGTCGTCGCCACCGACGGCGCACTCGGCCTCGCCGCAGCAGAATTCGCGGCTGACGGGGCGCTGGCCGAGCGGCGGCGGCGCGAGCTCCAGCGCAGCGCTGCCGCCCTCGGGGTCGCCCGGGTCGAGCAGCTCGGCTATGCAGACAGTGGCCTCGGTCCGGAGGTGGCGCCGGACACGCCCGGACAGACCCGCTTCGTCCGGGCCGACACCGAGGCAGCGGCCCGGAAGGTCGCAGCCATCCTCGAGGAGGAGTCCGTGGACGTGTTGCTCGGCTACGACGCGAACGGCGGCTACGGCCACCCCGACCATGTCAAGGTGCACCACGTCGCGCGCCGGGCGGCCCAGCTCGCGGGCACACCAAGGCTGCTCGAGGCGACGGTCCCCCGTGACACGATCTGCCGGGCCATCGATCTGGCGGCCAAGGTCTACCGCTTCCCGCCCGAGTTCGACCGGGACTCCTTCAACCGCGCCTTCTCGGCCCGCGCGGAGATCACCCATCGGATCAATGTCCGCAAGCAGATCGGGGCCAAGCGCGCCTCGATGCGGGCCCACGCCTCCCAGGCCAGCGCGGACGGGGGCGCGGACCGGACCCTCTCGGCCTTCCTGCGGATCCCCCGCCCCCTCTACGACCTCGTCTTCGGCCACGAATGGTACGTCGATCCCAGCGGGGGCCAGCCCAGCGGCATACGGAAGGACGTCTTTGCTGGTCTGCCGTGACCACCCCGACGGCCCCAACCACCGAGCACCCCGCGACCGATGATGCTGTCCGCCAGCGGCGGCTCCGTGCTGAGACGGACGATCCAGCTCGTCGTCGGCTTCGGACTGGTGATCTTCCTGCTCTGATGGGGGCCTGCTGCGACACGGGCCAGCGATGATCGTCAACGCGTGCGGCTCCTCGATCGGCAACCTGCCCCCCGGTGGTGCGCTGACGACGAGGACTCAGTCCCCTGGGCGCCGCCGTCCCCAACCTGGTCTGAGCGGCCTTACGCTCCCGGCCAGACCCACCCGGACACCTCCGGGAGGTCCTCACCGTGTTCCCGGACGTAGCGGTGGTGCTCAGCCCGCTTGTCCACCAGAGACTGGCGCAGGACGGCGGCCCGGCTGGCGAGGCCGGGCACGCGGTCGATGACGTCCATGACCAGGTGGTAGCGGTCCAGGTCGTTGAGCACCACCATGTCGAAGGGGGTCGTCGTCGTGCCCTTCTCCTTGTAGCCACGCACGTGCAGGTGCTCGTGGTTGTGGCGGCGGTAGGCCAGTCGGTGGATCAGCCACGGATAGCCGTGGTAGGCGAAGATGACCGGAACATCGGGCGGCAGGATCGCGTCGTACTCGGGGTCCGACAGCCCGTGCGGGTGCTCACTCTCGGGCTGCAAGCGCATCAGGTCGACGATGTTGACGACCCGCACCCGTAGGTCGGGCAGGCTCCGGCGCAGCAGGTCGGTGGCCGCCAGGACCTCCAGGGTGGGCACGTCGCCGGCGCAGGCCAGCACCACCTGCGGGTTGCCGGCGTCATTGCTCGCCCAGTCCCAGATCCCGAGTCCTCGGGCGCAGTGCGCCGCTGCCTCGTCCATCGTCAACCAGGTCGGCTGGGGCTGCTTGCCGGCGACGATGACATTGACGTAGTCGCGGCTGCGCAGGCAGTGGTCCGCAACCGAGAGCAGGGTGTTGGCGTCCGGCGGCAGGTAGACCCGGATGACCTCAGCCTTCTTGTTGACGACGTGGTCGATGAAACCGGGGTCCTGGTGGGAGAAGCCGTTGTGGTCCTGACGCCAGACGTGCGACGTGAGCAGATAGTTGAGGGACGGGATCGGCGCCCGCCACTCGAGGTGCCGGGTCGTCCCGAGCCACTTGGCGTGCTGGTTGAACATGGAGTCGACCACGTGGATGAAGGCCTCGTAGCAACTGAACAGACCGTGGCGCCCGGTGAGCAGATAGCCCTCCAGCCAGCCTTGGCAGAGGTGCTCGGACAGCACTTCCATGACCCGACCGGCACGGGCCAGGTGCTCGTCCACGGGCAGGATCTGGGCGGCCCAGACCTTGTCCGTTACCGCATAGACGGCGTCGAGGCGGTTGGAGGCGGTCTCGTCGGGGCCGAAGAGCCGGAAGGTGCTGTCATTGCGCCGCATCACCTCGGCGAGGAAATGGCCCAGGACACGAGTGGCCTCGCTCGTGGTCAGGCCCGGTCCCTCCGTGGCGACCGCGAAGTCGCGGAAGTCAGGAAGGTCAAGGGCCCGGGTGAGCCGGCCCCCGTTGGCGTGCGGGTTGGAGCCCATCCGCCGGTCCTTCGTCGGCGCCCAGGCCCGGAGGAGCTCGGTCGGGGCGCCGTCCTGCTCGAACAGCTCCTCCGGGCGATAGCTGCGCAGCCACTGCTCGAGCAGGGCGAGGTGCTCCGGGTCGTCGCGCACCCCGGCGAGCGGCACCTGGTGGGCGCGCCACGTGCCCTGCACCTGGACCCCGTCCACGACATCGGGACCGGTCCAGCCCTTGGGGGTGCGCAGCACGATCATCGGCCACGCGGTCGTCTCGTCCAAGTCCGCGTGACCGTCCCGGGCCCGCGCCTGGATGTCACGGATCTCGTCCAGGACGACGTCGAGGGTGGCGGCCAGGGCGTGGTGCACGGCCTCGGGCTCGTCGCCCTCGACGAGGTAGGGCTTCCACCCGTAGCCCTCGAACAGCTGGCCCAGCCGGTCATCGCCGATCCGGGCGAGCACCGTCGGGTTGGCGATCTTGTAGCCGTTCAGGTGCAGGATCGGCAGGACGGCGCCGTCGTGGACCGGGTCGATGAAGGACGTCGAGTGCCACGACGTGGCCAGCGCCCCGGTCTCGGCCTCGCCGTCGCCGACGACGCAGGTCACGACGAGGTCGGGGTTGTCGAAGGCAGCCCCGAAGGCGTGCGCGATCGAGTAGCCGAGCTCACCACCCTCGTGGATCGACCCCGGGATGTCGGGGGCGACGTGGCTCGGGATGCCGCCCGGGAAGGAGAACTGTCGGAAGAGTCGACGGAGGCCCTCGGCGTCCTGCCGGATCTCCGGGTAGGCATCGGTGTAGCTGCCCTCGAGCCAGCAGTTCGCGGCGATCGCGGGACCGCCGTGACCGGGCCCGATGACATACATCATGTCGAGGTCGCGCTCCCGGATCACCCGGTTGCAGTGGGCATAGATCAGGTTGAGGCCGGGGGTGGTGCCCCAGTGACCGAGGAGGCGCGGCTTGACGTGCTCGCGCTGCAACGGCTCACGGAGCAACGGATTGTCCAGCAGGTAGATCTGCCCGACTGCGAGGTAGTTGCAGGCCCGGAAGTAGGCGTCCACGGAGGCGAGCGCCTCCGCATCGAGTGGGCTGGGACCTGGGTCGACGGTGCGCATGGAGGGCTCCTGACGTTCGACAGTGCGGTGTGACTCCACCATGGACCCCGACGGCGCCGCCTGAACACCCCTGACAGGACCAGTCCCCCAGATTCCGGCACCCCTTGCGGTCCGGGCCATAATCAGGGTGGCGAAAGGATGGAGACGACCATGACCGAACAGAGCACCGAGAGTGGGACCGACGGGGGTGCGTCGCTCGCGCAGGCGCTCGAGCGCGAGCACCACGAGATCGACGCTGGGATCGAGTCCTTCCTGCAGGGCGCCTCAGCCGCGGAGTCGTTGTTGCCCGCGCTGGTGGCGCTCCGCCGGCACATTTACCTCGAGGAAGAGTTCCTCTTCCCACCGTTGCGCGCCGCCGGGCTGATGATGCCGATCATGGTCATGATCCGTGAGCACGGCGCGCTGTGGGACACGATGGGCGCCCTGCAGGCCCAGCTCGACGGGGGCACCGAGGCCGAGGCAGGCGCTTCGGGTCACGCGTTGCTCGCGCTGCTCGAGAGCCACAACTCCAAGGAGGAGCCGATCCTCTACTCCCAGGCCGACCCGGTCCTGGCCCCGGAGGCGACCGCCGACCTGCACGACTTCATCGAGTCCGGTCAGATGCCAGAGGGCTGGGTGTGCGAGCGCGCCACGCGCTGAGGCAGTACTCGATGGTCGGCTCCCACGCACCGTGAGCGTGGTCCTGGGCCGGGACCACACCGGGGGTATGCCGCTGTGCCGGCTGCCAGGCCCACGCCAACTCAGCGACTATGGACGACGGGGCCACTCGACCTGGGAGGGGTGAGCGAGTCAAACGGTCACGGCTGCTCGAAGACGACCGCCATCGGGGTCTGCTCCGAGCCCTGCCCGAGCGGGTTGTCGGCGAACATCGCCTCGTAGCGTTCCTTGGGGCCGGGCGCGTCGAGGCCGAGGACGTTGCGGCCGATGTCGTTGGCGTCCATGACGACGGTGCCCCCGAACGTGGCGCGGTAGGCCTCGGGCACCCGGGCGCGGATGGCCGCCGACAAGCGAGCAGCCACCTGGTCGGGGTCCTTGGGTGCGAGCTTGGCCGAGACGTTGGCCGGGTAGACGGAGTACTCCGTCGGGCCGTCGATGGCGCGGATGTCGCCGCCGACGAGGTCGTAGAAGAGGCCGCGCTTGCCGACGAGCTTGCCGGCGAAGCCACCGGCGGACGCGTAGAGCACCCGGGGAAGGCCGGCCTCCTCGATCGCGAGCTGCATCGTAAACGGCGACCCGAGGCCGATGCCGGCGGGGGTCCTGGTCACGTAGCGCGAGAGGACCCGGGCCGGGCGGGACACCTTGATGTCCCAGATGAAGTAGCTGCGGCCCTGGGTGATCGCGACGATCTTCTCGGAGATGAAGAAGTACCACTTCCCCGTGGTCGCCGCGAGGTGCTCGGAGCCGGCCGTCGGCAAGCCGGCAAAAAAACGGTCGACGTAGGCGAGCGACCTGGCGTCGAGGTCGTCCTCGCGGGCGAAGAGCTCGGTCCGCAGCGGGTAGCGCCGGACCCGCTGGCCACCGTCGAGGACGAGGTCGAGCTCCTTGCGGGCATTGGGCTCGAAGTCGCTCTTGACCCGCGGCGCCTCGATCTCCTCCGGCTTGTCGTCGAAGTACTCCTGCAGCCAGAGCTCGAGGTTGAGCAGCCGCCAGAAGGTCATCGAGTCGACGTCGTTGGTCCCCTTGATCCAGCCCTCGAAGGCGTGCAGCACCTCGGTCTGGTTGAAGTAGGGGCGCCCGGCGAAGCTCTCGGACAGGAAGATCCCGTAGAAGTGGTTCTTCAGCCGCATGAACCACTCGCCCTGTGGCGTGGTGAAGCCGATCTTGTTGCGGCGCCGGTTGATCGAGTCCGGCAGCAGGTCGCGGGTGGCGTCGCGCAGGACGCGCTTGTTCCAACCGTCCTTGATGATCGCCTCGTCGCTGAGCGCGAAGATGAACTTGACGACCTCCTTGTCGAGGAACGGGACGCGTCCCTCGAGCGAGAAGCGCATGGTGTTCTTGTCCTCGTAGCGCAGCAGCGAGGGCAGCGACCCGACGAAGAGGTCCTCGATGAGCCGCTTCTTGAGGTTGCTCCCCTCGACCGTGTAGCGCTCCCCCCGGTGGGCGCCAACGAAGTCCGCACCGAGCAGTTGCGTCGTCGGGATCTCCTTGCGGCCCCGCAGCTTGGCCTTGAGCTTGAAGCGCCCCAGCCGATAGAGCACGTCGAGCGACTTGGACAGCTCGCCCGCCGCCTTGAGCGCACCCTGCGCCCGGAGCTGCTTGAGGTAGACGAAGTAGTAGGGGATGTAGCCGGCCATCATCTCGTCGGCGCCCTGCCCGTCGAGCAGCACCGTGACGTGCTTGGTCGCCTCGCGCATCACCTGGTACTGCGCGTAGGGGCCGCTCGAGATGATCGGCTCCTCCTGGGTGCGGACGAAGTCGATCAGGTCGTCCTTGAACTCCGTGGGCGTCGGCGTGATCTTGTGCGCCGCCACGTGGCCCTTGCAGATGTCGAGGACGTCGTCGACGTAGCGCTCCTCGTCGTTGATCGACCCCGGGAAGATCGCACTGAACGTGTTCTGTTGCGTCCCAACGGATTCGGTGGTCTTGTCGCCCTCGTTGATGAGGCGGTTGATGATCACCGCGACCGCCGAGCTGTCGAGCCCTCCGGACAGGGACGTCCCGACCGGCACCTCGGACTGCAGCCGCAACCGGATCGCCTCGATGAGCCGGGCCTTGTACTCCGCGGCGGCCGCATCGTCGTAGGGGCGTTGCTCGAGCGCGAGCTCGGCCAGCTCCTCCCGCAGTCGGGTGTAGAAGCGCCGCTCCATGCCCGCCGCCGAGATCGTCATCATCTCGCCGGCCTCGAGCCGCTCGATGCCGTCGAAGAAGGTCTCGCGCCCGTCCTCGTGGATCCGGAAGCGCAGGTAGCGGAAGATCGTCCGGTCGTTGGGCCGCTTCTCGTAGTGGCCCGAGGCCAGGATCGGCTTGATCTCGGAGGCGAACAGCCACGCGTCCCCGCCGTCCGCGCCGGCGCCGGCACAGCGGCATACGTACACCGGCTTGATCCCGAAGTGGTCGCGGGCGAGCGTCAGCGAGCGCTCCTGCGCGTCCCAGATGGCGAGGCCGAACATCCCGTTGAAGCGGTCGAAGGCCTCGCTGCCCCACTGCGCGAACGCCTCGAGCACGACCTCGGTGTCGCTGTCGGTCTCGAAGGTGCGCCCGAGCGCTTCGAGCTCCGCGCGCAGGTCGAGGTAGTTGTAGACCTCACCGTTGTAGGACAGCGTGTAGCGCCCGTCCCGGGTCGCCATCGGCTGCTGGCCGTGTGCCACGTCGATGATCGAGAGACGCCGGTGGGCCAGCCCGACCGGGCCGTCCGTGACCATCCCGTCGCCGTCGGGCCCGCGGTGCGCCTGGCAGTCGTTCATCCGGCGCAGCAGCGCCTCATCCGCCTCGAGACCGTAGTAACCCGCGATTCCACACATGGATCCAACCCTAATGGCCGTATGCCGCTGGGCTCGCCACCGCCGCCGCGCGCCGCCTGCTGAGGCGTGCGGCCCCACGGAGACCGGTCAGGCACGGGCAGCGGTGCTGGTCACTCCCACTCGATGGTGCCCGGGGGCTTGCTCGTCACGTCGAGCACGACCCGGTTGATGTCCGGCACCTCGTTGGTGATCCGCGTCGAGATCGTCGCGAGGACGTCGTAGGGCACCCGGGCCCAGTCGGCGGTCATCGCGTCCTCGGAGGCGACCGGGCGCAGCACGACGGGGTGGCCGTAGGTGCGCCCGTCGCCCTGGACGCCGACCGAGCGGACGTCGGCGAGCAGCACGACCGGGCACTGCCAGATGTCGCGGTCCAGGCCGGCCCTGGTCAGCTCCTCGCGGGCGATGGCATCGGCCCGGCGCAGCAGGTCGAGCCGCGCGGCCGTGACCGCACCGATGATCCGGATGCCGAGGCCGGGGCCGGGGAAGGGCTGACGCCACACGATGGTCTCCGGCACGCCGAGCTCGAGCCCGACCTGGCGCACCTCGTCCTTGAAGAGGGCCCGCAGCGGCTCGATGAGCGCGAACTGAAGGTCGTCGGGCAGCCCGCCGACGTTGTGGTGGCTCTTGATGTTGGCGGCGCCATCTCCCCCGCCGGACTCGACGACGTCGGGATAGAGCGTGCCCTGCACGAGCCACTTGACCGGGTGCTCGTCATCGCCCCGCGAGCCGACGACGTCCCGGGCGGCCTGCTCGAAGACCCGGATGAACTGCTCGCCGATGATCTTGCGCTTGGTCTCGGGGTCGGTGACGTCGGCGAGCGCCGTGAGGAAGCGCTCCCGGGCGTCCACGACGATCAGGTCGACCCCGGTGGCGTCGACGAAGTCCTGCTCGACCTGCTCCGACTCCCCCTCACGCAGCAGCCCGTGGTCGACGAAGACGCAGGTCAGCTGGTCACCGACGGCCCGCTGGACGAGGGCGGCGGCCACCGAGGAGTCGACCCCGCCGGACAGCGCGCACAGCACCCGGTCCGACCCGACCTGGGCCCGGATCGACTCGACGAACTCCTCGACGACGTTGCCCGCGGTCCAGTCGGGGGTCAGGCCGGCGCCCTTCCAGAGGAAGTTCTCCAGCACGCGCTGGCCCTGCTCGGAGTGCAGCACCTCGGGGTGCCACTGCACGCCGTAGAGGCGCCGCTCGTCGTCCTCAATGGCTGCGACCGGCGTGCCCGCGGTCGTCGCCGTCACGGCGAAGCCGGCAGGGGCCTCGCTGACGGAGTCCCCGTGCGACATCCACACGACCTGGTTCGTCGGCTGCCCCGCGAACAGCGTCGAATCGGGTCCGGAGATCGACGCGTCGGTCTTGCCGTACTCGCGGGCTCCGGTGTGGGCGACGGTCCCGCCGAGCGCCTGCGCCATCGACTGGAAGCCGTAGCACATGCCGAGGACCGGCACTCCTGCCTCGAGCAGCGCCGGGTCGAGCCGCGGGGCGCCGTCCTCGTAGACCGAGCTCGGGCCGCCGGACAGGATGATCGCGGCCGGGTCCTTGGCCAGCAGGTCGGCGACCGACATCGAGTGCGGCACCACCTCGCTGTAGACGCGCGCCTCGCGGACGCGTCGGGCGATCAGCTGGGCGTACTGGGCGCCGAAGTCGACGACGAGGACGGGGCGGGCCTGGAGGTCATGCGCTTCGCTCACGCGGGCAGCCTATCGGCCCAGGCCGACACGCTCGTGTGCCGCTGAGCGCGCTCACGCCCCCGCGTCAGCCTCAGCGTCGACCCCTGGGTTCACACGACCGTTGACGTCACCGGTGCCGTCACCGGCGAGGTAGGCCCGCTGCAGGAGCGCCTCGGTGCGCTGGGTGTTGCGGTGCTCGGCGACCCAGGGCAGCACCGGCACGAAGCCGGTGAGCAGGTTGAGCACGATCTTCTTCAGGTCCCAGCCGGTCTTGACACCGAGGTTGACGATCGACGCGGCGTAGCCCATGT
>JBDTAU010000012.1:0-3259 GCA_039924465.1 Dermatophilaceae bacterium | reverse complement strand
CGTTCAGGGAGGAGCAGGGTCGGGCGCCATCGTCGTTGTCGGAGCCAGATTGATACCGTTCGGGGGCTCTCGCCCTACAGCCAACACAAACGCGTGCGAGAGAATTCCGCACGCGTCGGAGGCCAGTTCCTAAGTCTGCCGTAGCATCTCCAGAAATCTCAAGGGATTGGACGAAGGTCACAGCAAGGTCTCACTCTAGCCTCAGGCGGCACCCGGATTCTAGGCCCCGTGCCAAGGAACCGGGGATCGGTAGGCTTCACACCGTGATGTCGCATCCGGTGAACCGTCCGACCCTCGCTCGTGCAGTGGCTGCAGGTGGCACTGTGGTGCAGGCCCTCGTGCTCGCCGGTTTCGGCGCGTTCTATGTGGTTGAGATGGTCGCAGGCGCCACTGATGACCTGACCCGGGCCGCGACCTCGGCTCTTCTCATCCTGGTGTTCGCCGCGCTGCTCCTGGTCCTGGCTCGAGGGTGGGGACGTGAGGTCGACTGGCCGAGGACCCCGACGCTGTTGTGGAACGCATTGCTGCTCCCGGTCGCCTGGTCGCTCTACCAGTCCGACCGGCCCCTCGTGGCTCTGGCAGTGGCCGTGGTTGCGATCCTCACCGGCGCGGCTTCCTTGGCCGTCCCTCCGCGGGACCCCATCGGTGCGGAGGAGGCCGACACCCCGCCGAGGTGAGCTTCAGCTGATCTGCAGCCAGTCGTTCCAGCCGTTGTGCAGCACGAGCCAGGCGATCAGACCGTAGCCGGCCTGGCCGGGATGGGCGCGATCAGGGCTCGCCGCGAGGTCCGCCATCCATTGGTCATGCCCGACCAGGGGACGGAAGCAATCGACGTAGGTCACGCCTCGACGGGCACAGACATCGGCCTGCGCCTCCGCCAACGCCTCGACGCGCCGGTTGAGATCGGGGTCGAGGGTCGGGGTGAGTCCGACCACGAAGGTGCCGACACCGTGGTTGGCCGCTTCATCCAGCAGGTTCGCCAGGTTGAGCCTGGACCGGGCCATCGTCATGCCGGTGAGGACGTCGCCCAAGCCGACGGACAGCACGAGTCGCTTCTCGGCCCGGCCCTTCCAGCGGGGCTCGCATTCGCCGCTCCACCGGGCGACCACATCGCCGGAGGTGTTGCCGCGCACGCCGAGGTTGTAGGCCGTGAGGTCGAGGTCTGGGTGTTGGGTCCGGGCCACGACCCGGCCGACCCAGCCGAGGCCCTTGGGGTCGCCGTAGCCAGCGGTCTGGGAGGCGCCCACGAAGACCATGCCGATGTCGCGGACCCCGTCGGCCACCGTGAACTCGGCGCTCGGGGAGAAGCGTGGCTCGTCCGCGGTGGCGCCTCCAGCATCGGAGGGGGCCCGGGTCGAAGCAGCGGAAGGTGCCGCTGGCTCGGCGTTGCCGACGCCCCCCGACCCAGCGGCATACGGTCGTTGGGTGAACTGCGTGTGGGCAGATGGGTAGGCGGGTCCGGCGCCCGGGTGACTCCGGCCGTCCTGCTGTGTCTCGGAATCCACGTACTCAGTCCTCATCGTCGTCAAGTCGTGCCAGCCACGTAGCCAAGCGCTCCACCGGCACCTCGAACTCCGGGTTGAGGTCAACAAAGGTGCGTAACTGGTCAGCGAGCCACTCAAAGCTCACGTCCTCTTCGCCGCGCCGTGCGGCGAGTTCCTCGATCCCTCGGTCGGTGAAGTACACGGGTGGAGATTATCGCGTTCGATCAACGCAGCCCGGCAGGCGTGCCCGGGAAGCGTGGATCGAACACGATCAGCGTCAGCGTGCGAAGGCGTGCTCCATGAGTTCGGCCTGCTCGATCGCGTGCTGCTTGGAGGAGCCTGTTGCCGGTGAGGCCGAGGCCTTGCGAGCCACGACCCGCCACGGACGGGACTCCCCGAGCAGGGTGAGGTCCTCGTGCAGCCACTGCGCCATGAGGGGCCAAGCGCCCTGGTTGCGAGGCTCGTCCTGGACCCACACGAGCTCGGCATCGGGGTAGCGTGCCACCGCCGCAGCCATCTCCTTGAGGGGGATGGGGTAGAGCTGCTCGACTCGAAAGATCGCCGTGTGGGTGTCCTCGCGCTTCGCCCGTTCGGCGTCGAGCTCGTGCACGACCTTGCCGGAGGCGAACAGGACCCGGGTCACGTCGGTCGTCACGCCTTCGTGGTCGGCCAGGATCGGCTGGAAGCCGCCCTCGGTGAAGGCTGCGACGTCGCTTGCCGCTGCCTTGGAGCGCAGCATCGACTTCGGGGTGAAGACGATCAGCGGCCGGCGCGGACGGGCGTAGGCCTGCCGGCGCAGCAGGTGGAAGTAGGACGCAGCGGTCGAGGGATAGGCCACCGTCATGTTGTTCTCGGCACACAGTTGCAGGTAGCGCTCGATCCGGGCGGACGAGTGGTCCGGACCCTGGCCCTCGTAACCATGCGGCAGCAGCAGCACGACGGAGGACCGCTGGCCCCACTTCTGCTCGGAGCTGGAGATGAACTCATCGACGATCGTCTGGGCGCCGTTGCCGAAGTCCCCGAACTGCGCCTCCCACACCACCAGCGCGTCGGGGCGCTCGACGGAGTAGCCGTACTCGAACCCCATCGCCGCATACTCCGACAGGAGCGAGTCGTAGACCCAGAAGCGGGCCTGGCCCTCGCCGAGGTAGAGCAGTGGAGTCCACTCGTCTGCGGAGTGCTTGTCGATGAGCACTGCGTGTCGCTGCACGAACGTCCCTCGACGGCTGTCCTGGCCGGCGAGCCGGATCGGGGTGCCCTCCTTGAGGAGCGTTCCGAAGGCGAGCAACTCGGCCATCGCCCAGTCGATGCCGCCCTCGTGCACCATCACGGCGCGCTTCTCCATGAGTTGCTTGAGCTTGGGGTGGATGGTGAAGCCGGCCGGCGGGTTGTTGAACGTCTCGCCGACGTGGACCAGATCCGCGGTCGGAACCGCGGTGCGCGACGACGAGCGCTTTGGCGCCGCATCGTCCTCGACCTGCGCGGTCGGCCGCTCGAGGCCGGAGTGATCAGGGACATCCGGGGTGTCGGGCCCAGAGGAGTGCTCCTTCTTGGCCTCCCTGGTCTCGACGAAGACGCGCTCGAGCTGCTGCTGGTAGTCCCGCAAAGCCGTCTCGGCGTCCTCGACCGTGAGGTCCCCGCGGCCGATGAGGGACTCGGTGTAGAGCTTGCGGACACTGCGCTTGGCCTCAATGAGGTTGTACATCAGCGGCTGGGTCATCGAGGGATCGTCCCCTTCGTTGTGACCGCGCCGGCGGTAGCACACCATGTCGATG
>JBDTAU010000011.1:0-2824 GCA_039924465.1 Dermatophilaceae bacterium | reverse complement strand
CATCCTCATCGTGACGCTGACGGCGATCGGCGCCCTGCTCCTCGCGCTCCTCAGCACCGGGGCCGTGAGGGGCGAGTTTCACGACCCCGTCGGCCAGGCGACCACCGCTCCGGCTCGATCCCCCAGCCCGGTCGGGCCCCTTCGGGTCGTCGCCCTGGGTGACTCGGTCCCGTCCGGCTACGGGTGCCCCTGTGCCGGCTACGTCGCCGACCTCGGCACCACCCTGCGGGACCTGACCCACCGACCGACCGACGTGCACAACGATGCGCAGGGCGGGTGGACCACCGCGGATGTGTTGGCGAACCTCATGATCGAGCCGACCCGCACTGACCTCGCGGGCGCAGACCTCGTCCTCATCCAGGTCGGCGCCAACGACTTCGACACCAGCAAGATCGGTGACCAGACTTGTTTCCCGGTCGCATCCTCGCCCTGCTGGGCCTCGACCCTCGCCGACCTCCGAAGCGGCCTGACCCAGATCAGCCACGACATCCGGATGATCGACCCGTCTCACGAGCCACGCATCCTGATGATCGGCTACTGGAACATCACGGTCGCGGGCGCTGTCGGGCTGGCGCAGGGGCCTCAATTCGTCGACGGCAGCGACGCGTTGACCAAGGTCGTCAACGACACCATCGAGGCCGTGGCCGCGCAATCGCATGCTGTCTATGTTGACGCCTATACCGGGTTCAACGGCGAGGACGGCTCTCGCGACCCGACCGAGGACCTCCTCGGGGACGGCGACCATCCCGATGCCGAGGGCAACGCGATCCTCTTGCAGGCCGTCCTGGGCGCCCTGACCCGAAGTGGCGCCATCGCAGGTTGGACGGCGCCCTGACCGCTTCGTGCCACGCGGACCCAGCACACCGGGCCCGGACGAGGGGCGCTGGGACCTGACTCAGCGGCATACAGGCAAAGAAGTGCCAACAGTGGCCAGCGCGTTGGGCAGGACGTGCCAACGCGGACCACGCCCCTGCCTCCCTAGGCTCACACCAGGATCCGAACGGAGGATGGCATGAGAGTTCTCGTCGCGCTGGGTGGCAACGCCATGACCGGCCCCGACGGCAGCGCCGCGCCCCAGGTGCAGCAGGAGGCGATCGGCGCGGCGATGTCACACGTGGCCGACCTCATCGCCGCCGGGCACGACGTCGCCATCACCCACGGCAACGGCCCGCAGGTGGGCAACATCCTCGTCAAGAACGAGCTCGCCGCCCACGTCGTCCCACCGGTGCCGCTCGACTGGTGCGGTGCCCAGACGCAGGGGACGATCGGCTTCACGATGCTCGACTCACTCGAGCCGGCCCTCGCCGAGCGCGGCGTCGTCAAGCCCGTCGCCGCCATCGTCACCCGCACCCTCGTCGATGCCGACGACCCCGGGTTCACCCATCCCACCAAGCCGATCGGGCGCTACCTGACCCGCGAGGAGGCAGCCCGACTCATCGATCACGGCCAGACGTGGGAGGACCGCGGCGAGCGGGGCTGGCGCCGCGTCGTCGCGTCCCCCGAGCCCCTCGAGGTGCTGGACGGGCACACCCTCACCACCCTGATGCACGCCGGCTACGTCGTCGTGGCTGCGGGCGGCGGCGGGGTCCCCGTCGCGCGGACTTCGTCCGGGACCATCGAGGGCGTCGAGGCCGTCATCGACAAGGACCTGACCGCAGCCCTGTTGGCTCGCTCCATGGAGGCCGACGTGCTGATCATCGCGACCGACGTCGAGCACGCGATCATCGGCTACGGCACCCCGGACGCCTACCCCGTGCGGCGGGTCAGCCTCGCCGAGATGGAGGCGTATGCCGCGGAGGGCCACTTCGCGTCCGGGTCCATGGGCCCGAAGGTCGAGGCCGCCCTGCGCTTCGTCCGGGCCGGCGGGTCCCGCTCGATCATCACCGCCCTGGACAAGATCGCCGTCGCCATCGATGGCGGCGTCGGCACCATTATCGAAAGCCCTTCCGCCCCAACAGAATCCGAAAGGTGAGTTACGTGCCAGAGCCCATTGAGGTCCGCAAGGTCCCGATCCACAGCGTTGCCGACGCCTCCGAGCTGACCCGCCTGATCGACGACGGGGTGCTCGACGCCAGTCGGGTCGTCGCCATCATCGGCAAGACCGAGGGCAACGGCGGCGTCAACGACTACACCCGCATCATCGCGGACCGTGCGTTCCGCGAAGCCCTCATCGCCAAGGGGGCACCGGCCGAGCAGGTCAAGCAGGTCCCGATCGTCTGGTCGGGCGGCACCGACGGTGTGATCAGCCCGCACGCGACGATCTTTGCCACGGTCCCCAAGGAGGATGCGCCGGCCTCCGACGAGCCGCGGCTCACGGTGGGCTTCGCCATGAGCGAGCCGATCCTGCCCGAGGAGATCGGCTACACGGCCATGATCAGCAAGGTCGCCGACGCCGTGAAGGTCGCTATGGAGCGGGCCGGGATCACCGACCCGGCTGACGTGCACTACGTCCAGACCAAGACCCCGCTGCTGACGATCCACACGATCCGCGACGCGAAGTCCCGCGGCAAGCAGGTCTGGACCGAGCACACCCACGAGTCGATGGACCTCTCCAACGGCGCCACCGGCCTCGGCGTCGCCGTCGCGCTCGGCGAGATCGAGATGCCGACCGACGCGGACGTCATGCACAACCGCTCGCTCTTCTCCTCCGTCGCGTCGTGCTCCTCCGGGGTCGAGCTGGACCAGGCCCAGGTCGTCGTCGTCGGGAACACCAAGGGGATCGGCGGTCGCTACCGCATCGGCCACTCGGTCATGCAGGACGCGCTCGACGCCGACGGCGTGTGGGGCGCGATCAAGGACGCCGGCCTCGACCTGCCCGGCCGCC
>JBDTAU010000010.1:0-3000 GCA_039924465.1 Dermatophilaceae bacterium | reverse complement strand
CGCCGTGTCAGACCACGACAGGAGTCAGCCATGACCGCAGAACAGAAAGCCCTCGCCGACCGGGTCCGGGCCGCACTGCCCCAGGGCCACTCGACACGCGAAGTGTCGATGTTCGGCGGACTGTCCTTCATGGTGGACGGCAGCATGGTCGTCGCGGCCGGCCCTGACGGCGACCTTCTCGTGCGAATCGACCCCACACGTAGCGACGAACTCCTCACTCGTCCCGGCGCCAAGCCTGCGGTCATGGGAGCCGCTCGCCCCATGGGGCCGGGCTGGATCAGGGTCTCTCACGACGGGCTTGCCACCGACGAGCAACTCGCCTTCTGGACCGGAGTCGGACTAGAACACCTGGCCGCGCAGTCACAGATCCCGCTCACCCAGAAGAAGCGCTAGCACCACAGGCCCCGGTCCAGCCGCAGCGCCTCGAACGTCTGCCTCCCGGGACCGCGTTGCAGCCTGGTCGTGACGCATCCCCTACGGTGACTACGTGTCCAGAATCCCCGTTCGCACGCAGTCCCTAGCCCGGGAGTTGCTTGATGCGCAGGTGGCATACCACCTCGAGCGGTGGACCGGAGACCAGCTCGCGTCGACCGTAGCCGCTCTGGTCGAGGACCTGCTGGCAGCTGGGGGGCGCCACCAGATCGAGGACCTCGTGGATCGGGAGGCCGTCAAGACGATCGTGGTCCGCGCGCTGGGGACCGTCCCGGCCAGCGCCGCGGTGAGTGGCCTGGTCGAGCTGACCACCACGGTGCTCAACGGCGGTCCTGCCGCGCCGTACCCGCTCGGGGAGCTCGTCGACCGCGACGGGGTCGAGGCACTACTGGACAGCGGGTTGGCCCTGCACCCGGTCCTCGAGCAGTTCGTGGAGTCCTTGGCTGAGGTGCCGCTGGTCGGGACCACCGCATCTCGCTTCATGGGCCGCGTCGCGGTCGAGGTGATGCAGGCTCACAAAACGATGGCCGACAAGGTGCCCGGGCTCGGCTCGTTGATGTCCTTCGGGAGCAGTGCAGCCTCCAAGGTGGTCGGTGCAGCAGACAAACAACTCGAGGGTTTGATCGGGGAGACCATGGGCAAGGGCGGCGCCTTCGCCGTCCGCCGCCTCAACCGGGTCGTCATGGAAACGCTGCGCGACCCCAAGACCCGCGACGCGGCGCTGCAGGCCTGGGACCTGCTCGCTCGGGAGCAGGTGGTCGGTCTGAGCCGCTTCGCGACGCAGGAGCAGGTCTCCGACGTGGCCGACGCGATGCAGAACCTGGCGATCACGACCCTCGCCACCGAGCACGCCGCGCAACTGGCCGAGGTGCTGGTCGACGGCTTCTTCGACCGGTTCGGCGGCTACACCCCCGCCGAGTTGCTCGACGAATTCGACCTGACCCATGAGGACCTCGTCGAAGACGTGGTCCGGCTGGCTCCCGCGGCGGTAGGCGCTCTGCGCGTAACGGGAGACCTTGAGCGGCTGCTCAGGGCTCAGCTCGAGCCATTCTTCACGTCGGCCGAGGTAGCCGAGCTGCTTGGCTGACGCCGCCGCCCACTCATCGAGTGACCGTGACGCTGATCTCGCTGGGCGACACGGGCTGGTCCGAGGCGATGGGCAACCCGTCCTCACACCACTACAGTTCATCGCACTCGGACGACGGAGTCCCGCGACGGCATACCCGGAAGGTCACCTCATGAACATGAAGTTGGAGGTCGTGATGCTGCCCGTCACGGACGTGGATGCGAGCATCGCGTTCTATCGAGACCAAGTCGGATTCGTTCTGGATCACGACATCCACCCGGGCAACGGAATGCGCGTTGTCCAACTGACCCCGGTGGGGTCGGCCTGCTCGATCGTGTTTGGCCTGGGGATGGGCGGGCTGGCCGTCCCGGGATCGGTGCGCAACACCCATCTCGTGGTGGATGACATTGAGAGGGCCCGCGATCAGGTGATCAGCAACGGCGTCGACGTCAGCCCCGTCAATGACATGGGTGGGGTCAGGTACGCCTACTTCGAAGATCCCGACGGGAACAGCTGGGCATTCCAGCAGATCGACACCAGGACCGGGCCCACCAACCCAGAATGACGCGACCGCCAAAGGGCGGCTCGGTCGTGACACGTCAGCGGATTCCGATTGCCAGCCGAGGACATCCCTCGTCAGGTCAGCCGCCCACTCCGTCCTCAGGGTTTGGACCATCCACGGGGATGACCAGACTGGCCATGACAGCGTCGGCGAAGGCAGCGTGAAGCGCCGGACTCGGATGGAATCCGTCGCCGGCGAACATCTCCGGCCCGAGCGCTTCGACGGTCTCGATCCGGAAAACCCTCTCGCGGGCCCGGACTGCTGCGGCCCCAGTCGCGTCGAAGACCCTGCCACGCCAGCCGAGGACGTCGGCCAAGGGCCGGGGAAACGCCGGGAAGCGATCAAGCGGGGGGATGCCGAGGAGGCACACCTGGGCGCGTGGGGCGGCGGTAAGGATCGCATCGAGCAGCGTCTCAAGCTCCCGGCGGAAACGGGCCGTGCTGTGGAGGTTCTTGAGGTCGTTGACACCGATGGAAACGAACACGAGGTCGGCGCCGGCCAAGGCCTCAGCAGAGATGAGACTCAGTGCCTCCCCCGCGGTGGCACCGGACGCGGCGCAGGCGCACCAGTCGACCGTCGCGTCGTAGCGGGCGGCGAGCCGGGCGGCCAGCTGACCTGCGACGGCCGATCGGTGATGACCAATGGCATACCCGGCCGTGACACTGTCCCCGAGCGCGACGACCCTCAGGTGGCGATCGCCGGATCCGACCCGCCCCTTGACACCGTCAGCATCTGCGAAGCGCGGGAGTGTGCGGATCAGTCGGTAACCCTGGAACGGCACGAAAGGGAGGCCGAGCCACCACCACTGCGCCCGTCGACCTCCACCCACAACACCTCTCAGACGGACGTGTGCGACACGCACCGCGTCCCTGTGCAACATGCGCCCGATGGTATGTCGCGTGCCCGCGTCGGTCACTCAGTGGATCGCCCGGCCCGATCC
>JBDTAU010000009.1:0-3342 GCA_039924465.1 Dermatophilaceae bacterium | reverse complement strand
CGAGCACCGCCGTCACGGCGCCTCGCGGGGCCTGCCACGTCAGCCCGTCGAGGGCCGACACGGCTCCGAAGGTGCGGCGCAGCTCGGTCAGGGTCACGGCTGCGCTCATGGCTGATGAGTCTAGGCTTGCAGGCGGTGAGCCCCGCGGCGCCCCAGCGTTTGACCCGACCGAATACGCGGACCGCCGGCCCACCCGCCCGCACCCTGTCTGCCCCACCCGCCCGCACCCTGTCTCACCCACACCCTGGAGTCACCCCGTGCAGATCGACCCCGCAGCCAAGCCGTTCACCGCCATGGCGGCCATCCCGACGGTGCTGGCCGCGGTGGCCCGACGGCCGCGCACGACCTTGGGGCTCGGGCTGCTCACGGCTGCCGTCACGCTCTTCTTCCGGGACCCGGAGCGGGCCCCGGACCTCGTCCCGATCGCTGATCCCGATGTCGTGCTCGCGCCGGCCGACGGGATGATCATGTATGTGGGACCCGCTCAGGACGGGGTCGGGCCGGCGGGGGAGTGGCAGCAGGTGAGCATCTTCCTCTCGTTGCTGGACGTCCACATCAACCGGTCTCCGTACGGCGGGCGCGTCGTCGGTGTGACCCACCAGCCGGGACGCTTCCTCGCTGCCTACCGGGCCGCCAGCGCCACGAAGAACGAGCGCTCCGAGATCACGGTCGAGCGAGTGGTGGACGGGAGCGTGCGGACCGTCATCTATCGGCAACTCGTCGGCCAACTCGCCCGGCGGGTCGTCACCAGGATCCGGCCCGGCGACGAGGTCGGCACCGGGGAGCGGATGGGGCTGATGAAATTTGGGTCCCGGATGGACGTCTTCCTCCCGACCGAGGTGGCGCTCGAGGTGCGCAAGGGCGGCCGTGCCGTCGGCGGGGAGACCGTGCTCGGGCGGTTCCCAGCGTCAGGCCCCCAGTGATGGGCCCCTCCCACTCCGCGGGTCGCCGGATGGAGCGGACCCGCCGCGGTTGGCGGCTGGTCTCCTCCACCGGCGCACGGGTCGTCCCGCTGAGGCGGCTCGACCCGAGGACCCGGGCCCGGGTGATGTTGCCGAGCCTGTTCACCCTGGGCACTATGCTGTGCGGCTTCTCAGCGGTGCTGGTCTCCTTCCAGGGCAAGTTTCGGCTGGCCGCGGTGCTCATCGCCATCTCCATCGTGTTGGACATCGCTGACGGGGCAGTGGCCCGGGCGGTCGGGGCGATCACGCCCTTCGGGCTGCAGTTCGACTCCCTGGCCGACCTCATCTCGTTCGGCATCGCCCCGGCGGTGCTCGTCTACACGTGGGCGCTGCCCGCCTACCCGACGTGGGCGTGGATCGGGGCGATGTTCTGGCTCGCCTGCGCGGCCTATCGCCTGGCCCGCTTCAACGTGACGATCGATCCGATGGCCGACAAGCGCTACTTCATCGGGCTCGCCAGTCCGGCGGCGGCAGCGGTCGTCATCGCCACCGTCTTCGCCATCGACGGACCGCTCTACGGCTGGGCCCCGATCCTGCCGGTGGCCGCCGGCGTCCTCCCGGCCGCGCTCATGGCGACCTCGTTCCGCTTCCGGTCCTTCCGCTCCCTCATCGCCGGGGACAACCTCTGGCTGACGGGTGGCCTGCTGCTGCTGCTCATCCTCGGCCTGGTCATCGTGCCCGGACCGACCGGGATCGTGCTCGCCTACGGCTACGTGCTCACCTGCCCCCTCGGCTGGCTCACCGCGGGGTTGCGTCGCCGGGTGCTGGGCCCGGAGTACGTCGCGCCACCACGGACCAAGATGCCGTCCGTGCTGATGCCGATCGTCGACCCTGAAGAGATCCCAGACGACTCAGACGACTCAGATGACTCTGACGACTCCGCTGACGCGAACGAGCCGAACGTCTCGGGCATTTGCAGGAGTGCCGCTGTCCGCGACACCGATGGGCCCGGACCGGTCGATCGCGATGAGAGCGGCCCGGCCAACGGTTGAGTTAGGCGTGCCTTACCTGAGACTTAGGCGTCCCTTACTGGCATCTGACAGGCAATTAGGACACACTCTTGTTGTGTTTATCCCCGAAAGCGTGAGTCGCGAGTCGCGAGAGGTCGAGCCTTCCTCGCCGCTCGAGTCACGCACCCGCTCCCGGGTGGTGCAGATGGTGTCCGTCGACGGCCCGATCACGGCCGCGGAGTTGGGTCGGCACCTGGATCTGACGCCGGCCGCGGTCCGCCGTCACCTCGACGTGCTGGTCGAGCAGGGCGTCGTGGTCGTGCACGAACCCGCCGCAGGCCCGCGGGGTCGGGGGCGCCCGGCGCGGGCGTTCGTCGTCTCCGAGGCGGGCCACGAGTCCCTCGAGGCCGACTACGACGTCCTCGCGGTCGAGGTGCTGCGTTATCTCGAGCAGACCGCTGGGGCTGGCGCCGTGGAGAGTTTTGCCCAACAGCGCGTCGGTGCCCTCGAGCAGCGGTATGCCGCGGTGCTCGCTCACGCTGGCGACGACCCGGCGGTGCGCGTCGGCGTGCTCGTCGAGGCACTGACCGCCGATGGCTATGCTGCCACGGCCCGACCCGTCGGGGTGGACGGAGCGACCGGCATCCAGCTGTGCCAAGGGCACTGTCCGGTCCAGCAGGTCGCAGCGCAGTTCCCGGCCTTCTGCGACGCAGAGACCGACGCGTTCTCTCGACTGCTGGGCGTGCACGTCCAACGACTTGCCACGCTCGCGGGCGGACACCACGTCTGCACCACGTTCATCCCAATCAGTGGACTCACGCGGAAGCCCGGGCCGGGCCTCAGCGTTGACACCTCTGAGCACCCAGACCGATCTACCGACCGTCACGCCGATCACATCAAGGAAAGGTCCTCTTCATGAGCACCAACATCGAGGAGCGCAATCCGGGTCTGAAAGACCTGGGGCGCTACGAGTACGGCTGGGCCGACAGTGACGTTGCCGGAGCCACGGCCAAACGGGGTCTCAACGAGGACGTCGTGCGGGACATCTCGGCGCGCAAGAACGAGCCTGAGTGGATGACCAAGCTGCGGCTCAAGAGCCTGTCGCTCTTCGGCAAGAAGCCGATGCCGACGTGGGGCTCGGACCTGACCGGTCTCGACTTCCAGAACATCAAGTACTTCGTGAAGTCGACCGAGAAGCAGGCCGCGACCTGGGACGACCTGCCCGATGACATCAAGAACACCTACGACCGGCTCGGCATCCCCGAGGCCGAGAAGCAGCGTCTGGTCTCCGGTGTCGCGGCACAGTACGAGTCCGAGGTGGTCTACCACCAGATCCGCTCCGACCTCGAGGAGAAGGGCGTCATCTTCCTCGACACCGACAGCGGCCTGCGCGAGCACGAGGACCTCTTCCGGGAGCACTTCGCGACGGT
>JBDTAU010000008.1:0-2515 GCA_039924465.1 Dermatophilaceae bacterium | reverse complement strand
CGGGCCGCCCGGCAGGGCGCAACGAACGACCGCGTTGCCGGAGAACTCGATCGAGTCCCCGCACCGGACGAGGTGCTCGTGCCCGTCGATGGTCAGGGCGACACCTGCGCCAGCGATGACGGTGAGGCGCCGCTCGAGCCGGGGGAACGCCGAGAAGGCGCCGTCCCGGTCGATGCTGGCGACGCTGATGCGCCACCACAGGTCGTCGCCCTGAAGACCGGCCGCCAGCTCTCGGGTCACGCCACCACCGTTGCGCCACGGGGTGGTCCGCTGCTGCGCACGTGGGACCAACCCAAGATCCTCGGCGGGGCCCGCCATCTCAGAAGGCATGCACGGTGATCACGGTGGCCATGGCGACCATCGTAGGGCGGCGCGGGATCGCATCAGCGATGAGCGGTGGCGTGGGCCTCGGCTCGCAGCTGTTTGAGCAGCGCCAGGTCGGGGTTGCCGGGGTCGCGGGAGCCGGGTGTCTCCAGGATGAAGGGGACCCCCGCGGTGGCGGGGTGTGCGAACAGCTCTCGGAACGGGGCGGCCCCGATGTGACCGGCGCCGATCCGCTGGTGGCGGTCCTTGAACGCGCCGCGAACGTCCATCGAGTCGTTGGCATGAACAAGTCGAAGCCGGCCGGTGCCGCCGATCTGCTCGATCTTCTCCACCGTGGCCGCCATGCCCCCGGGCTCATCGACTGGTGACCCGGCCGCGAAGACATGGCAGGTATCCAGGCAGATCCCTGCCTTCGGATGGAAGTCGATGGCGGCGAGGTAGGGCTGAAGGTCCTCGGGCGTGGCGCAGAGCGAACGTCCTTGTCCCGCAGTTGGTTCGAGCAGCAGCCACGGTGCGGTATCGCCCTCGAGCCCTTCGAGCAGCGGGAGTAGTCCGTCGCGAACCTGACGCATCGCCGCGTCATAGAGGTCGGTGCGCCCACTCGGATCGACGAACGACCCCGTGTGCACGACGACGCCCTCGGCGCCGATCTCCTCGGCCCGCTTCAGGTTGTGGGCCAGGATCATCGTCGACTGCTCATAGGTGCTGGCGGTCGGACTGCCGAGGTTGACGAGGTAGGGCGCGTGGATGAAGACGCGCAGGCCGCGTTCGCCGATCGCGTCCCGGAACCGCTGGTCCTCGGCCGGCTTGCCCGGTGTCGGCTTCCAGCCGCGCGGATTGCCGGTGAAGACCTGGATGGTCTCGCAGCCGATCTCGTCGGCGGTGCGCAACGCCCCGTCGACCAGCCCCTTGCCGACCTGCACGTGCGTGCCGATCGGGTTGCGCAGGATCGGGCGCAGGACGGGGGAGAGCTCGGCGGCGGGCATGTCGTGCAGGTTAGCGACGACCCGGGAGGCGCAGCGACCGCGACGATCAGAAGTCGCCGGCGTTGTGCCGCAGACGGGTCAGGACGTCGATGAGGGCTGGCCCGTCCTCGCCCAGCAGGTCTTCTTGCTCGAAGACCTCGGCGTTGAGCGACTTCGTGGCGCGCTCGGCGAGCTCCCGCCCGGCCGGGGTGAGCGTGATCAGCAGGGCCCGGCGATCCTGCGGGTGGGTCTCACGGGTCACCAGGGCGGCCCGCTCGAGGCGATCCACCGCGTTCGTGACGCTCGTCGGGTGCACCTGCAACCGGGAGGCGATCAGCCGCATGGGGAGGGAGCCTCGACTGCTGAAGAGCAGCAGCATGAGCACCTCGTAGCGGGCGAACGTCACACCGAGTGGCCGCAGGGTGGACTCCACGCGGGCCAGGACGATCTGGTGGGCCCGCATGACGGAGGTGATCGCAGCCATGCCGTCGGCTGCGCGGCCCCAGTCCCGCTCGACCCATTGGACGCGGGCCGCCTCGATGGGATCGAAGTCGAGGCGTCCATCGGACGCGGCTGCAGCCGTCATCCCGTCATGGTAGGCCGAGATCGCATTGACGTCCATTAGTCGGAAGTCCTACTATCTTGGGACCAGCGTCGCTCTATCGGAGGCACCCCGTGGCCGAGTCCCAGACCGAGTCCCAGATCGCGTCCCAGTCGGACCGCAAGCCGGACAGCAAGCCCAGCCCCAAGCCGAAATCCACGTCAGGCACCAAGTCAGGCACCACGCCCGCCCCGAAGCCCGACTTCCACGAGCCGAGCCACCACGTGCGCATGGTCACCGCGTCAGCCCTCTTCGACGGGCACGACGCCTCGATCAACATCATGCGTCGGATCATGCAGAGCCAGGGCGCCGAGGTGGTCCACCTCGGACACAACCGCTCCGTCCAGGAGGTCGTCGACGCGGCCATCGACGAGGACGTGCAGGGCATCGCGATCAGCTCCTACCAGGGCGGTCACGTCGAGTACTTCGAGTACCTCACGGAGCTGCTGCGTGAGAACGGAGCCGGGCACATCAAGGTGGTCGGCGGTGGGGGCGGTGTCATCGTGCCCGAGGAGATCGCGCGGCTGCGCGGATCGGGCGTCACGATCTTCAGCCCCGAGGACGGCCAGCGGCTGGGCCTGGCGGGCATGATCAACGAGGTCATCGCCGACTGCGACTTCGGCCT
>JBDTAU010000007.1:0-8073 GCA_039924465.1 Dermatophilaceae bacterium | reverse complement strand
TCGTTGCGGCGTAGGGCCGAGGGCGGCCGTCGGGATGCTCACGTCGCACCGCGTCGGTCATGGCTGGGGGCAGGTCGTGTTCTCGACTCATTGGACTACTCCTTCGTCAGGGGTTCCGGACACCGAGTGCCCCCATGGGGAGGGGCCTGGCAGCAGGAATCAACAGGTCTATGGCCGTTCGGGGACGAGGTAGCGACGCGCTGCACCGTAGACCGTCTGCCAGAGGTCGGTATCAACAGGCACACCACCAGATGCCGCCTGAGCCCGGATCCCGGCCCGGTCCTCAGCGCTGATCCAGCTCAGTTCCACGTCGCCCAACGCCTCGGTGTCCCGCAGGGCCAGGACTCCAGGCCCGTCCAGTAGGTGCTGCCATGCGATTGGCAGGGATTTGATCGTGCCCACCCCCATGCTGCCGTCGGGGCGCGCCCACCGCAGTTGACCAGTCTCCGGCACGGACCCCTCGCTGCTGCCTCCCGGGGCGGTCTCGGCCCCGGGCTGGGGCGACGGGCAGATTATCACCGCCACCCCGGTGCCGCTGGCCTCGGCGATCTCGAGCGACACCGCATCGAGCAGCGCCGTGCCAGCGACGTCGGTTGGTACGCCTACGGCGTGGGCGTCTCCGCCACTGGCGACGAGTTCGACGGCCAGCGGAGCTTCCCGCAGCAACCGGTTGCCGTCAGGTGAACGGAGCACGAACTTTCCTGCCCCGTCCGCAGTCCCGAGTGGCGCCGCCGAGACTTCCACAGGCGTTCGGTTCCATGGCTGGCCCGCGAGGTCGTCGCGGAGTGCGGCCAGACCACCCCCGCCCATGAGTTCGGCCTGAAGCACCATCCTGGAGGCCATCCGGGCTTCGCCGTGGCTGGCCCCGTGAGCAGTCAGGCCTCGAAAGGCCGCCTCGCTGATGTCACGCAGGCTGACCCTGGTCGTGTTCGTTGTCGTCATGCTCCACTCCTTGTCCCGGGAAAAACCTCATCGAACAGGCGCAACCAGTTGCCCCCGAGTAATGCGGTCACCTCGTCCTCATTCAGACCGACGGTCAGCAGCCCCTGGGTCACGTTCGGCAGGTCGGCCGGCCCGCTGAACCAGGTCGGCCACTGGGGCCACTGCGGCGGGTTTGTCGAGTCGGTCGGACGCCACCGACCGTCTCGCAGGTAGGCCACGTAGTCCTGTCCCCAATCCTGGGTACAGTCCGAGCCGAGCCCGACGTGCCTGACACCGACCTGCTCGCACAGCCGGGCCACCATCTTGCAGAAGTCTTCGATCGTGGTCTGGGCTCCACCGATGACGTTGGGGTAGAGGCAGCACCCGATCACCCCGCCGCGCTCGACCAGGGCGCTGATGACCTCGTCGGGCTTGTTGCGGGGTGACTCCTTGAACCAGGTCGGGTTGGAGTGTGTGATCGCTACCGGCGTTGCCGACGCCGCAATGGCGTCCAGGGACGTCCGGTTGCCCACGTGGGACAGGTCGACGAGCATGCCGACCCGGTTCATCTCGGCCACGATGACGTCGCCGAACCGGGTCAGCCCCGCATCGACCTTCTCGTAGCAGCCGCCGCCGACCATGTTCTGGTTGTTGTAGGTCAGTTGAGCGATACGCACCCCGAGCCGGTGGAAGACCTCGACCATCCGGTAGTCATCGGCGAACGGGCTGGTGTTCTGGAACCCGAGCAGCACGCCGACGTGGCCTTCTTCCTTGGCCTGTCGGATCTCCTCGCTCGAGGTCACCAGGCGCAAGAGGTCGGGGTGTGCGGCCTGCAACTGGCACCAGTCGCCGATCAGCCGCAGCGTCTCGGTCGGCCCCTCCCAGACTGCACAGGTGGCGTTGACTCCGTGGATACCGCCGGCCTGCAACTCGCGGAGCACCACGGCGCTCCAATTGTTGATCTGCAACCCGTCGACGACGGTGGCCCTCGCGTGCAGCTCGGTCGCGCCCATGCTCTCTGTCTCCTCAGCTGGTTCCACCCTCATCGCGATGCCTCCAGACGGGCTGCTGTCCCAGGAGCCGAGACGAAGATCCAGTCGTCGTCGGCGCTCCCCTCGGCCAGGTCGCGCAGCCGGGGGGCCCCGACGAACAACGTGACCCGTAGCCAGTCGGTCGACTGCGGCACAAAGTTCTCCATGCCATACACGCACAACTGCAATCGCTGGACGTTCAGGGGCAGGAAGTCCTTGGCCAGCAGGTTCGTCTGCACTTCGCCGTAGGTCAAGGGGTGCACGTTCTGGACTCGAGCGACCGCGCCCCGGTGCCAGGGGTGGGCGACCAGGAAACGGGCTACGGATTGGCTCGGATCTGATGCCTCCAGATCGGTCCGCAACGCCGCCACCGTCCGGGCGATGTCGGTGCCGTGCTCGACCGACACTCCAGGGTCGACCCCGCGGCGTCCGCGCCGTGGCTCCTCGTTGTTCTCGGAGGAGAACCAGAAGTAGTTCTGCTGAGCTGGGTCGGTGAAGTCGAATTCCTGGACCCAGCCGTAGTGCTCTTCGATCGTGGCCAGCAACTCGCCGGTGCTCTGCCAAGGCAATACGGCGCTGCCCTCGTCACAGGACAGGCTGGCCTCGATCGTCGTGTCCAGTTCCTCGGTCAACTCGACCAGGATGGAGGCCACCGCGCCCCGGCATCCCTGGCTGAGCGCCTCGGCCTCGGCATGCAGGACGTCCCAGGGACGCGACACCTGGGTGCCGCGGATGGTGCCGTGAGCGGCATACTCGCTCAGCAGTTCACGCACCTGGGCCAGTTCCCCGGCGATGATGGCGCAGTTCGGGAACGGGGTGATGTCCGTCGAACCGCCGAGTTCCAGGTAGGTCACAGCACGGTCGAACAGCTCCCGGACCCGAGCGACATCCGGGTCACCAGGTGCGACCACGCGACCGCGCACGACTGCCAGCGGGACCTCTCGCAGGTGAGCCCAGGCGTCGAGAACCTGCGGGTGGTTGATCACGTAGGGCACCATGCCCAGGCCGGTGGCGTTGCCCAGCCCGAAGTAGCGACGCCACTGCGGGTCCAGCACCGCGGCATCCGGGTTGATCGCGCGGGCGCAGTGCTCGACCAGGTCGAGACTGAGCTCGCGCATCAGCCACGCCGACAGGAAGTGCGGACGATAGGGCACCGCAAACGGGTGGTCCGGTCCGAACCGCTCGAAGTCGGCCAGCCCGAACTTGCCGTTGCTGTAGAAGGCGGTGCTGCGCATCACGTAGGGCGAGGCCTCGAACATGTCGGGATCCGGTTGCTGGCCGGCAGCCAGAGCGTTCACCACCGCGTCAAAGAACCGGGCGCTGCGGTTGCCTCGCGCCCAGATGATCGTGCCCTCATCAGCCCGTCCGTTCTCCTGCAACGGCACGTTGGCGCGCAACGACTGCAGCCGCTCCTGGTCGACGTCACCCTGGACCAGTGCCAAGGTGATGTCCCACCCCGCTGCGATGACTCGGTCCTCGCGCTGGGAGTCATCGAGGATTTGGGAGAAGGCCACCAGTCGCCAGGTGTGTGGGTCTGCCTCGATGCGATAGATCGCCACCCCACGCCCCAGGTCGTCCATGTCGAAAACCTCGCGAGTGACCCGCCACTGCTCGGCGACCATGTGCCTGATGACCGAGCGCGAGAAGCTGTGCCGGGTGGCGCGTGCGGCTCCCATGTCGGAGGGGTCGCAGACCTGACTCGCGGGACGGAGTGGCACCGCCCCGGTGTCCAGCCCACGGGCGTCCTCAAGGGGCACGGTCTGCCTCAGGGTGTTCACTGCACTGCTCCTGTCTCATTCGGGAGCGCCCGCAGATAAGCGGTCTTGAGCACTGAGAAGAACTCGGCCACCGCATCGCTGCCCTGCTCACGCGGGGCCGGGAAGGAAGACTGCTTGACCCCGCCGAAGGGCGCATGCACCTCGGAACCCGTTGAGGGTCCGTTGATCTTGATCAGGCCGGCATCGACCTCGTCCAGGCAGCGGCGCACCACGGTCTCGTCCCGGGTGAACACCGACGCGGTGAGACCGAAGTCGGTGGCGTTGGCCAACTCGATGGCCGCGGCGAGGTCAGCAACCCGCATCAGCAGGGTCACGGGCCCGAAGACCTCCTCGGAGGCGATGCTCAGAGAACTGTCACCCTCGAGCAGGGTGGGTGCGACGTAGGCGCCGGTGTCATCCTGCGGCAGTTCCGCCTGGGCGAGCACGGTGGCACCCTCCTTGATGGCCCGCTCGATCGCGTCGGCGACCTCGTCACGGGCTCGGGCCGACACCAGCGGGCCGATCTGCACACCTTCCCGCAGCCCCGGTCCGACCCGCAGGGCGCTGACGCGCTGGATCAGTTCCTCCTTGACCTGCTCATAGGCCGTGCCGACCGCGATCACTCGCCGGGTCGCGGTGCACTTCTGTCCCGTGCTGCCCATTGCTGCGGCCGTGATGAACGTGGCGGCGGCCGGAATGTCCGCATCGGGCAGGACCAGGGCCGGGTTGTGCCCGCCGAGTTCCATCTGCAGTCGAGCCCCTCGCCCGATGACCGACTCGCGGATCTGGTGCCCGACCGGGACCGACCCCGTGAAGGTGACCGCATCGACTCGTCGGTCGGCCACCAGTTCCGCGCCGAGAGAACCCGGGCCGATCAGCAGGTTGAGCACCCCGGCGGGCACTCCGGCCTCGACGAAGATCTCGGCCAATGCTACTGCGACGGCAGGGGTGTCGCTGGCCGTCTTCCACACGACCGTGTTGCCCCACATCAGGGCCGGGGCGATCTTCCAGGCCGGGATCTGCAGCGGGAAGTTCCACGGGGTGATGATCCCGACGACTCCAACGGGCCGGCGCACCGAGCGCACGATCTCGTCCGGGTTGCCGGAGGGGTAGGTGATGCCAGCGGGACGGCGGGCTGCACTCGCGTGGTAGTAGAGGGTCTCGACGGTGCCACCGATCTCGGCACGCGCGTCGGCCAGGATCTTGCCCTGCTCACGGGTCATCAGCACCGCGATCTGCTCGGCTCGCTGTTCCAGCAGACCGGCTGCCTTGCGCAGGATCAGGCCGCGGGCCAGGACACCCAACCGATCCCAGGCGGTCTTGGCGGCGATGGCGGCGACCAGAGCGGCATCGAGTTCGACGGTGGTGGCCGTCAGGTAGGTGCCCACGACCTCGTCAGGGGTGGCGGGGTTCGTGGAGCGAGAGGTGCCACCAGTCCCGGTCACCCACTCGCCGTCGATCAGGTGGTGCAGGTTGAGCGGTGTGTTGGTCATGTGCGGATCACTCCTTGTGGGATTGGGGCGGTAGTGCGAGGTGGCTCGACGGAGCTCAACAGACGCCTTGCTCTTTGGCCAGACGCCGTAGGTAGATGGGGGCGGCGAACAGGCTGGGCACCATCACGAAGCCGACGGGCACTGCGGTGATCACGATGAAGGACTGTAGGGCCGAGATACCCCCGTCCCCGATGGAGATCAGGGCGGCAGCAGCGGCGCCCATGATGAGCGTCCAGAGCCCTCGCAGCCAGCGGGCCGGGTAGTCATGGACGGTGCAGGCCTGGGCGATGGCGTACGACATGGAGTCCGCTGTGGTGGCCACGAAGGTGATGGTCAGCAGGAGAAAGCCAATCGCGAGGACCCCAGCCAGCGGCAGGTTCTCGGAGATGGCCATCACGGCCGCAGGCAGTCCATCGGTCTCGAGTGGCCCGGAAATGGCTCCGGGGGTGTTCTGCTCGATCCAGATCCCGGTGCCGCCGAGGACGGTGAACCACAGCGTCGTCGCGATCGGGGGGATGACTGCACTGCAGACGAGCAGGTCACGGGCCGTGCGGCCGCGCGAGATGCGAGCGATGAAGATCGCCATCAAAGGTGCGTAGCCCAGGAACCAGCCGAAGAAGAAGATGGTCCAGCCGGATACCCACTTCGGGTCGCCCTGGAAGAGCGACATGCCGATGAAGTCCGTGGTGTAGGTCGCCAGTCCGGACACCCACGTGGTCAGGACAAACCCGAGTGAACCAACGGCCAGCACCAGGGCCAGCAGGGCGATTGCCATCCAGACATTGATGCGGCTCAAGAGCTGGATGCCCTTGTCGATGCCGGACAGCACCGAGATGATCGTGATCACGGTGAGGACGACGATGACGCCGAGTTGGACGCCATAGACGTTCGGGATATCGAAGATGCGGTGCAGGCCATAGGCGACCTGCAACCCCAGGAAGCCGATCGGTCCCACCGTCCCGGCCACCACCGCGATGATGCAGACGATGTCGACCACCGAGCCCACCCGACTGGTGAGGATGCGGTCCCCCATCACCGGATACAGCAGGGTGCGCGGGCGCAACGGCATACCGCGCTCAACTCCGTACAGCATGACCAACGCACCCAGCGAGCCCAGGATCGCCCAGACGAGGAAGCCCCAGTGCACGAAACTCTGGGCCATCGCAATGGTCGCGGGGTCGACTGCTGCCTGGCCCTCGAAGTACGGCGGGGTGGAGATGTAGTGGTACATCGGCTCGGCGGCCGCCCAGAAGACCCCGCCCCCGGCCAGCAGGGTGCACATGATCATGGCGATCCACTTGAACCGGCTGTACTCCGGCGCGGCCAGTCCCCCGAGGCGTGCCTTGGCCCACGGCGAAACCGTGAGCAGCATGGCCACTGCAAAAGTCACCAGCAGCAGCACCTGCCAGAAGAGGCCGAACCACCGGGCGCTCGCGTCGAAGCCCTGATTCACCCAGTCGCCCACCGTGTCCGGTATGGCGATGGCCGCAGCCACGAAGACCGTCAGGATGCCGATGCTGGTGATCGCCACGACACGGTCGACTCAGTGCTCGGTTGAGATGGCTTGTTCCTCTAGGAGATCGGTGTCCATGTCGTCTCATTCCTGTTTGAGCGGCTCCTCGTTGAGGCACGCTCTATGACACAGACCACGATCCCCCGTCGATCGATTCAAGTCCAATACTTGTTATGGCATGATTGATGCCTGGACTGTATTGATCTAAAGGAGTTGCGGTGGAACTGCGTTCAGTGCGCTACGTCTTGGCGGTCGCTGAGACCCTGCATTTCGGGCGCGCGGCGGAGCGGGTCCGGGTCGCGCAACCATCGCTGTCGCGTCAGGTGCGAGCGCTCGAGCGTGAGATCGGGGTCGCCCTCTTCGATCGGACCAGCAGACGGGTCACGCTCACGACAGCAGGCGCCGCGTTTGTCCCGGTGGCCCGGCGGGCCATCGACCTGTTGGACGTCGCAGCCGAGCGGGCCCGGGAGTCGGCTCGGGGGCAGTTGGGTCAGTTGAGTCTGGGATTCGTGGCCACCGCGGCGATCGATGTACTGCCTCGCGTGCTCACCCTGCACCGAGCCCATCGGCCGCAGGTGTCGGTCACCCTGACGGAGTGCGCCACCGCCGAGCAGGTGCAATTGCTGGTCGACGGTGATCTTGACGTGGCTATCGGGCGCGACATGCCGGCGATGGAAGGTCTCCGGGTGGATGTGGTGCGCACCGAGACGATCTTGGTGGCAGTCCCGGACACCCATCCGTTGGCACGGTTGACCACCATCCGGCCAACCGATTTCGCCGAGCAACCCCTCGTCCGGCTGCCGCCGGGGATGTCACGACGAGCCGACTTGCTGTTGGCCGAGATTGCGGCAGGTGCCATGACGGGGCCGCTGGATCCGGTTGGTGTCCAAGAGGCCCACCAGTACATGACGTTGCTGGCCCTGGTCGCTGCTGGGACGGGCCTTGCGCTGGTGCCGCAGCCAGTGGCGCAACTGCGCCAAGACGGGGTGCGCTATCTGCCTCTCGAGCATGCTGACGCCAGCTCAGCCCTGACCCTGACCAGTCGCGCCGACGACCGGTCGCCCCTGGTCCGCGACTTCCGCGAGTTGATCCTCGGCAGCGACTTGGCGCACCCCGAGGTGGTAGCGCCGTCGCCCTGAACTTCGCGGCACGCTCGACATTGTCCTAGCGTGAGACCATGACCCTCACCTCGGCGCGTCATCGACTCAACGACGGAACCACCTTGCCCCCAGTCGGATTCGGGACCTACCCGCTCACGGGCGAGGACGCCGTAACCGCCATCCTCTCAGCGCTGGAGGCCGGCTATCGCCTGCTCGACACCGCGGTGAACTACCAGAACGAGGCCGACGTCGGGACCG
>JBDTAU010000006.1:0-2536 GCA_039924465.1 Dermatophilaceae bacterium | reverse complement strand
TTCGGCAACGACGCACCGTGGGATGGCGTCACCGCTGGCGAGATCTGCGTGCGGGGGCCGTGGGTCACGGCCTCCTACCACGGCATGTCGGACGAGGACCTGGTTGACCGCTTCATTGATGGTTGGTGGCGCAGTGGCGACGTCGGGACGATCGACGCCGATGGCTACCTCAAGGTGACGGACCGACTCAAGGACGTCATCAAGAGCGGCGGCGAATGGATCTCGTCCATCGACATGGAGAACCTGCTGCTCAGCCATCCGGCCGTGGCGGAGGCGGCCGTCGTCGGGATCGCGCACCCCCAGTGGCAGGAGCGACCGTTCGTCCTCGTCGTGCCCAAGCGTGGGGCCGAGATCACCCTGGACCAGATCCGGGAGCACCTGTCGTCTGCCTTCGCCAAGTGGCAACTGCCGGAGGCGCTGGACATCGTGATCGAGATCCCGAAGACGAGTGTGGGCAAGATCAATAAGAAGGTCATCCGGGCCAACTATTCAGAGGTCTACGGGCATTCGACCGCTGATGAATGAGTACCTCGTCAGCACCGCGACGGGCGTCGCGGCCTTCACCGAGCGGCATACGCCGCTTTTCACCGGGAAATAGGAGTAAGACCATGCTTTTGGACGACTACCGCTCACCGTGGCTGACCGAGGACCTCGAGGACCTGCGCGACCTCGCCCGAACTTTCCTGCAGAAGGCGTCCGTGCCACACCAGTCGCGGTGGGCAGAGCAGCACGCAGTCGATCGGGACTTCTGGCGTCAAGCCGGAGACGTCGGGCTGCTCTGCATCAGCATCCCCGAGGAATATGGCGGCGGGGGAGGGACCTTTGCCCACGAGGCCGTCATCATCGAGGAGCAGGCACGCATCTTCGACGACGCCTGGGCCAACACCGTGCACAGCGCGATCGTGGCGCACTACCCCGCGGCATTCGGCACGCAGGAGCAGAAGCAGCGGTGGCTCCCCGGGATGGCCTCTGGCGACCTGGTCGGCGCGATCGCCATGACAGAGCCGACGACCGGGTCTGACCTGCAGCGGATCCGGACCAAGGCCGTTCGTGATGGTGACGACTACATCATCAATGGCTCGAAGACCTTCATCTCCAATGGAACCCACTGTGACCTGCTCATCATCGTCGCGCGCACCAGCGATGCGCCGGGAGGCAGCGGCCTGTCGCTCATCGTGGCCGAGACCAAGGACCTTGCAGGCTTCGAGCGCGGCCGCGTCCTGGAGAAGATCGGGTTGCACGGCCAGGACACCCGTGAGCTCTCCTTCGTGGACATGCGCGTGCCGGTGGCCAACCTGCTCGGGGGTGTCGAGGGACGTGGCTTCCTCCAGTTGATGCAGCAGCTCCCGCAAGAGCGGCTGTCCATCGCCGTGACGGGGGCAGCGGTCTGCGAGGCAGCAGTGCGGGAGACGGTCGCCTACGCGAAGGAGCGCGAGGCTTTTGGACAGGACCTGCTGTCCTTCCAGAACACGCGGTTCGTCCTCGCCGAGTGCGCCGCGGACGCGCTCGCCGCCCGGACCCTCGTCGACCACTGCATCACGCAACACGTCGCGGGGCGTCTCGATGCCGCGACGGCCTCGCTCGCGAAGTTCTGGTGCACCGACATGCAGAACAAGGTGGTCGACCGGTGCCTGCAGATCTTCGGTGGCTACGGCTACATGATGGAGTACCCCATCGCGCGGATGTACGCCGCTGCCCGGGTCCAGAAGATCTACGGAGGCACCAACGAGATCATGAAGGAACTGGTCGCGAGGTCGCTGTGACGACGCGGGATGCAGGGGAGTTGCTCGAGGCGGAGGATCTGCCAGCAACCAGGGTGGCGGCTACGCCTCGTTCAAGCGACTGTTCCTTGCTCAAGCGACGACGGAGGCGATAGCGAAGTGGCTGCTGGGCATGGGGACCCGCAATCTCCAGGTGATGGCGATGGGCCGTTCGCCGCGGTGCTCGACATAGTCCGCGGCTCCGAGAAAGAGGTAGGGAGCGCCGCCACCGAACGCAGTCGACTTCTCCTCACGGGTGAAGAGGAGAACCTCTGTCCCCAACGTCCGATGGTTGAGGTAGCGCTGACCCGTTGGCGACGCCACACTGGTAACGGACTGTGACTCCCAGTGGAATCGATCCGGACTGATGGCGTAGTCCCGGTAGAGGGTGGTGGGGGAGTAGTCAGCCTCTGACTTCTTGAGGGTGATGAAGAAGGCATCCGCTCGGGCTGCCTCCGAGAACAGCACCCCCTCGCGGAAGCTGTTCGGCTTCCGGCCGTCGATCGCGGCGTAGTCCAACGCGGCCACCACTTCTTCTCGGGTGTAGCGGGCATGGACCCGCAGCGGCAGCCGTCCGAGGCGCCCGTTGAGCGGAACGGTCACGTGCTCCGCGTCCTGCAGACCCAAAGCGACGACTCCGCGCAGGTCTTCGACGGCGGATCGCTCGGAGCGCAGGGAGGCGAGGCCCGAGTCATAGGAATCATGCCCGCCACCATCTGGCCAGAGTGAGAAGAAGAGCATTCGGGCGTACGCCTGTGCCCTGGTGTCCGCAGAGC
>JBDTAU010000005.1:0-6491 GCA_039924465.1 Dermatophilaceae bacterium | reverse complement strand
GCGGGCTCGATCCTGGCGGCGTCGTGGCGGGCGCTGACCGATGGCATCATCTATGGCCTCATCCGCCATGGCGTGCCGCCGCGCTGACTCCCGGTAGCGACCTGACCGCTTGGCCCGGACGGCTCCTGCGGGGGTGCGGTCCTGCGGGTTCGGTCCCGGCGTGCGGTCGCGGACCGCGGCGCCAAGCGCGTGCGGGTGACCCGCTGGGCTCCTCAGGCCTTGCCCAGCGGTTCGGCTCTCCCCCCGAGGAGCCGAGTGTCGAGCGCGCGTGCCTGTACCTTCGCCGACACCCCTCAGAGTGGCGCGCCAGCGCCCTGATACGTCCGGACGAGAAGTCTTTTGCTGCAGGCGCCTATGACCTGGCGGGTGACCGCAGCGCGAGCAACCGGTCGATCCCGGCGACCATGCGCTCCCGCAGGGACTGACCGCGGGCCGCGAAGTCGCGTTGCCCTGCGGCATACACCGCTTTGCCCTCGGGGGTCTCGATCGGCACCGGCTCGTAGCCGAGCGGGCGCAGGTCGTAGGGCGCCGCGCGCATGTCGAGCACCCGGATGTCTCGGGCCAACTCGAAGCAGTCGAGCACGAGCTCGCCGGGGAGCGCCGGAGTCAGTTTCATCGCCCACTTGTAGAGGTCCATCCCGGCGTGCAGGCACCCTGGCTGTTCGTAGGCCGTTGAGGTGGCCCGGGTGGGCGCCAACAAGTTGCGCGGGGCCGCCTCGGGGGTGAAAAACCGGTAGGCGTCGAAGTGCGAGCACACGATCTGGTGCGACTCGACGACGGCATCGGTCCCCTCCTGCCCCAGGCGCAACGGCCACGACGCGTGGCGCACGTCCTCCTGGGGTAGCCGGTAGACCATGGCCCACTCGTGCAGGCCGAAGCAGCCGAACCGTCCCGGGCGGCCCGCGGTGGCCGCCAACACGTCCCGGACCGCCGCAACCGTCTCGCCCCGGGCCGAGAGGAAGTCCTCGACGTCAATCGACGCGACGTCGTCGTCCACTCGGTAGAAGCGCCAATCCCGTTGTGGCGCGTTCGAACCGGCTGCGAGCCCGGCGCCGGCGCCGGGGTGCCAGCGTCGCAGGTGCCTCGGCTTCCACCGGTAGTAGGTGAACAGGAAGTCCTCGACCGGGTGAGACCCGCCACCCTGCGCCCGCCGCCGGTGCGGAGCGGTGAGGGCATCGGCCCGCGACTCGTGCGCCGCGGTCCGCTCCTGCCACTCGGCGACGGTCAACGTGTCCACCGCACGAGGATACGACTCGCGGTGGACCCGGAACAGCGGGCCACGACAGGTCGTTAGGCTGGGCGCGTGCGCATCGCGAGGTACACGACCGGGGACGACCCGGCATACGGCATCGTCCAGGGCGACCCCGGAGTGGAGGTCATCACGCCGCTCGCCGGCGATCCCCTCTACGTCGGGCTCAAACCATCGGGGGAGGGGCCGGTCATGCTCGAGGACGTGCGCCTCCTCGCGCCGGTCATCCCGCGCTCCAAGATCGTGGCCATCGGCAAGAACTACGCCGAGCACGTCAAGGAGATGGGCGGCGACGCCCCGCCCACGGAGCCGATGATGTTCTTCAAGCCCAACACCGCCGTGGTCGGCCCCTTCGACCCGGTCGTCATGCCGTCCGGCAGCGCGGAGATCTCCTACGAAGGCGAATTGGCCGTCGTCATCAGGACGATCACCAAGGGAGTGAGCGCCGAGCAGGCCTCCGAGTGCATCTACGGCTACACCATTGCCAACGACGTGACCGCCCGTGACTGGCAGCGCAGCGACGGCCAGTGGGCGCGGGCCAAGGGCTTCGACACGAGCTGCCCGCTCGGCCCGTGGATCGAGACCGAGCTCGACGTGGCCGACCTGTCCATCGTCACCACGCTCGATGGTGAGGTGCGCCAGGACGGCACCACCGCGGACATGATCCACGGCGTCGCCGAGATCATCGCGCACGCGTCGGCGGCCTTCACCCTGCTCCCCGGCGACGTCATCCTCACCGGCACACCGGCGGGCGTCGGCCTCGTCGAGGCGGGCCAGCAGGTGAGCATCGAGATCGAGGGCATCGGCTCGCTGACCAACACGTTCGTGCGTCGCTGACCACTAGGCTGGGCGCACTATGAGCGAGACGAACGACGCCAGTATGCCGCCGAGCCCAGTGGGGGACGCCGGCCAGGTCGAGGTCCGGCCAGCACCACAGCCGCGGGTGAGCACCTCCGACGGGTCGGGGCCGGTGCGCACCCGGGTCGCCCCCTCGCCGACGGGGGACCCGCACGTCGGGACGGCCTACATGTCGCTGTTCAACCTCGCCTTCACCCGCCAGCAGGGCGGGCAGTTCGTGCTCCGGGTCGAGGATACCGACCGGGCCCGCTTCCGCGCGGACAGCGAGCAGCAGCTCTATGACACCCTCGGCTGGCTCGGTCTGCACTGGGACGAGGGGCCCGACGTCGGGGGGCCGTTCGCGCCCTATCGCCAGTCGGAGCGGCTCGAGACCTACCGGCCCTACGTTGAGCGGCTCCTCGCCGACGGGAAGGCCTACCACTGTTGGTGCTCCACCGAGCGCCTCACCCAGATGCGAGAGGTCCAGCAGAAGACGAAGCAGCCGACCGGCTACGACCGGCTCTGCTACGGCAAGACCCGCGAGGAGCGGGCCGCGCTGCCGGGCTTCTCGGAGGTGCCGGTCGTGCGGATGCTCATTCCCGACGACGTCCCGCTCGTCTTCGACGACGTCATCCGGGGCAAGGTCTCGGCTCCGCGCCCGGACGACCAGGTCATCCTCAAGGCCGACGGCTTCCCGACCTACCACCTCGCCGTGGTCGTCGACGACCACGAGATGGGGATCACCCACGTCGTGCGCGGCGAGGAGTGGATCAGTTCGACGCCCAAGCACCTCCTGCTCTATCGCTGGCTCGGGCTCGAGCCACCGAAGTTCGCGCACATGCCGCTGCTGCGCAACACCGACAAGTCCAAGATCTCCAAGCGCAAGAATCCAGCCGCCCGGCTGACGTGGTTCCGCGAGCAGGGCTACCTGCCGGAGGCGCTGGTGAATTTCCTTGCCCTGCTCGCTTATCCGCCGCAGCAGGATGCCGACGGGGGCGACGTCGAGGTCTTCACCTTCGACGAGTTCAGCGCGAGCTTCGACTGGGCCAAGGTCAACCCGATCGGCCCGATCTTCGACCTCAAGAAGCTCGACTGGCTCAACGGGGTGCACATCAGGGGGCTGGAACTCGGTGAGTTCGCGAGCCGATTGCTGCCCTACCTGCAGGCCGACGGGATCCTGGGGGACGCCCCGTCGCTCGGGGAGCTCGGCCGCCTCAAGCTGATCGCCGAGCTGATCCAGACCCGGATCGCCCTGCTGACCGAGGCGCCGGCACTGGTGCGACCGTTCTACGTCTCCGACGACCAGCTCGAGATCGCTGAGGAGGCCCGGGCCCAGCTCAAGGACGATGCCGGACGCGTCCTGGACGAGGCCTTCCGTGTCCTGGGTGACCTCGACGAGCACGGCACGGGCCTGCTCGGCACCGGGGGCACCTGGACCGCCGGTGTCATCGAGGAGACCTTGCGCTCGGCCCTCGTCGACGGTCTGGGGATCAAGGCCCGGCTCGCCTTCGGGCCACTGCGGACAGCTGTCTCGGGCGCTCGGATCTCCCCGCCGCTCTTCGAGTCGATGGAGATCCTCGGCAAGACCTCGACGCTGAATCGCCTGCGGGCGCTGCGCGACTCGCTGTGAGGCCATGACCACGCAGGTCGAGGTGTGGCCGTTGCACGGGCTGCGCCTGCGCACGCGCGACCTCGAGCTGCGGGTCGTGCGCGAGGCGGACCTTCCGGTGCTCGCGTCGGTCCTGCCGCCGGACGTGGACCTGGACCCCTCCGCGACCCGCTATCCGGGTCTGTCCGAGGCGGCCAGCCGACGGGCGATCCTGGCGCAGGACTACTGGCGCCACCTCGGCACCTGGTCACCGGATGACTGGACGCTGCCCTTGGTCGTCTCCTGCGATGGAGAGGTCATCGGCGCCCAGACCCTCGAGGGGCCGAACTTCCGCGAGAAGCGCACCGTGGACTCGTCGTCGTGGCTCACGGTCGGGGCTCGTGGCCGCGGCTTCGGCACGCAGATGCGCTCGGCGATCCTCACCCTGGCTTTCGGCCCGCTGGGGGCGTGGGCTGCGATCAGCTCTGCCGTCCTGTCCAACGTCGCGTCCCTGGGGGTGTCGCGGTCCCTGGGCTATCGCGAGGTCGGGCGCGAGCCCCTCGGCCGGGGTGACGCCGTGCTGGCGCTGCTCCGCCTCGAGCGGGCGCAGTGGCTGGCGGGCGGTCACACGGATGGTGTCGAGATCGAGGGTCTGGAGCCCTGCCTGCCCTTCTTCGGGCTGGGGCCCAGCGTGGGTGACGATCGTGGGTAACGGCGCCCTCGGAAGGACGATGCGCGGAATCCGCGCCCTCGTGCTCGACGTCGACGACACGATCGTCGACACGCGGGGTGCGATGGTGGAGGCGGGGACGATCGCAGCCGCCGCGCTGTGGCCGGAGCGCGGTGACCTGCACGTGGCGTGGGCGCAGCGCTACTACGACGACCCCGCGCGGTGGTTCCGGCGTTACGCCGCCGGCGAGGCGTCCTACGAGACGATGCGGGCCGCACGGCTGGCCGAGGCCGCAGAGGCCTTCGACCTGGACCTTCCACCGACAGCGGGTCACCTCTACGAGGAGGCCTACGCTCCAGCCTTCCGGTCTGCCCAGCGGTTGTTCCCGGATGTGCTCGGGCTGCTCGATGCGGCCGATGCCAGGGGGCTGCCGATGGCGCTGCTGACCAACTCCTCCCAGGAGCCGACGCTGATGAAGCTCGAGGTGCTCGGGATCACCGACCGTTTCGTGGCCGTGATCACCACGGACACCGTCGGTGTCGGCAAGCCCGACCCGCGGGTGTACGCAGCCGCCTGCCAGCAGGCGGGAGCGGCCCCGGAGGAGTCGGTCTGCATCGGGGACAGCCTCGAATGGGACGTCCACGGAGCCAGCGCGGCAGGACTTCGAAGTGTGTGGCTGGACCGGGCCGGAGTTGGCGACGGTGGGGCGGTCGTCAGCATTCGGGATCTGACCGCGGTCACCGCCGTGCTCGCCTCCCGAGCTGACGATTTGGGCGAGTGAGCGGGGACCGGTAGTATTCCTCTTCGGCTCCCCTCGTAGCCCCCTCCGGGCAGTTTTGCGTGGGTTCCATTGGGGTATGGTGTAATTGGCAACACAACGGTTTCTGGTTCCGTCATTCTAGGTTCGAGTCCTGGTACCCCAGCTTGGTTGATTCGCGGCTTGTTCGTGGTTGACCGATTCGGAGAAAGGCGGCCTTGGCTGTACAGTTCTCCACTGTGCCGAGTTCGCTCGGATCGCGCGTGGCCCCGTTGTGTAGCGGCCTAGCACGCCGCCCTCTCAAGGCGGTAGCGCGGGTTCGAATCCCGTCGGGGCTACCACGTCGCAAGGCCCGGATCCATCACGGATCCGGGCCTTCGCTGCGCCGTGGGCTGGTGGGTGGTGTGGGTCTCTCAGAGCCATTCGCCGGCCATTCACCGGCCATTCACCAGCCATTCACCAGCCACTCACCAGTGGACGACGACCTTGTCACCGACGCGGGAGTCGTTGTAGAGACGGACGATGCCGTTCCAGTCCCGGACATTGACGCAGCCGTGCGAGGACCCGTTGTAGCCGAGCCGGGCGAAGTTGGACGAGTAGTGCACCGCCTGTCCGCCGCTGAAGAACATCGAGTAGGGCATCGGCGTGTGGTAGAGGTTCGAGATGACGTCGACCTTCTTCCACGTCACGGCGAAGGTGCCCTCCCGGGTGGGGAGTTGCTCGCTGCCGAAGCGGACATCGAACTGGTACTGCGGGACCCCGTCGATGACCCAGGTCAACTTGTTGTTCCCCTTGCTGATGCACATGACCCGGCCGGTGAGGCAGCGTTGGTCCACATCCCACGCGAAGCCACTCGGTTTGGCCGGCGGCTTCGCTTCGGGTGTCTTGGTCTCGGCCTTGGGCTCCGGGGGCTTGGGCTTGACGTTGGCCAACTCGTCCTTGGTCGGGATCCGGCTCATGCTGAGGACCCGGTTCCACGTCTGCTCATCCAGCACCCCGGTCGAGGCGTAGCCGCGCTTGGTCTGGAAGCCCTTGACGGCTGTGGTGGTCCGGCTTCCGTAGTAGTCGGACACGTCGCCGGTGAACCACTGAAGCTGCTTGAGGCGGGCCTGCAGGTTGCGGACCTGGGGCCCGTTGGTGCCGGGTTGCAGGATGATCACCGGCGCCGGCGCCGGCTCTGGTTTGGGTGCAGAGACCGGCTTGGGTGCAGAGACCGGCTTGGGTGCAGAGACCGGCTTGGGTGCAGAGACGGGCTTCGCCGTGGGGCTGGTGGTCGGGGCAGGCGCCGTCGTGCGCTGGGGCGGGCCGGCCTTCCTTGTCTGGGTCGAGGGCGGCGTGGTCGGGGCCGTCGAGCTCTGTTCGGGGGCCCGGGTCTGCGGTGGCGTGCTGC
>JBDTAU010000004.1:0-6537 GCA_039924465.1 Dermatophilaceae bacterium | reverse complement strand
GGTATCGGCAAGTCGACATTGCTGCTGGACGTGGCCGCGCGGGCCGCGCGGGCCGGCGGCAGGGTCCTCTACGTCAGCGGCGAGGAGTCCACGGCCCAGGTGCGCACGCGAGCCGAGCGGATCGGGGCGATGGCCGCGTCGCTCTACCTCGCCTCCGAGACTGATCTGGCGACGGTCCTGGGTCAGGTGGAGCGGCTGAAGCCGGACCTGCTCATCGTCGACTCGATCCAGACCATCGGGAGCGCCGAGGTCGAGGGACAGGCCGGCAACGTCAGCCAGGTCCGGGAGGTCGCTGCGAGCATCATCGCGGCCGCCAAGGAGCGGGGCATCGCAGTGTTGCTCGTCGGCCACGTCACCAAGGACGGGTCGATCGCTGGACCACGGGTGCTCGAGCACCTGGTCGATGTCGTCATCCAGTTCGAGGGCGACCGGCACTCGCGGCTCCGGCTCGTGCGCGCTGTGAAGAACCGCTACGGGCCCACCGACGAGGTTGGCTGCTTCGATCTGTCCGAGGCGGGGATCATCGGGCTGCCCGACCCGAGCGGGCTCTTCCTCTCCAGCCGGGAGCACACCGTTGCAGGGACCTGCGTGACCGTGACGCTCGAGGGCCGGCGTCCGCTCGTGGCCGAGGTCCAGGCGCTCGTTGCGACCTCGTCACTGCCGTCCCCCCGGCGCACGTCGAGCGGCCTGGACGCCGCACGGCTTGCGATGATCATCGCGGTGCTCGACAAGCGGGCCGGGGCCCCGGTGGGCTCGCACGACATCTTCGCCGCGACGGTGGGCGGGGTGCGACTGACCGAGCCGGCCGCCGATCTGGCGGTGGTCCTGGCGCTCGCGTCGTCGGTCACGGACCGTCCGCTGCCGCGCGACCTGGTCGCTTTCGGGGAGGTGGGCCTGGCTGGTGAGATCCGCCGGGTGAGCGGGGTGGACCGGCGATTGGCCGATGCGGCCCGGCTCGGCTTCCGCTTCGCTCTGGTCCCGACGGGCGGGCTCGCCGACGTGCGGGTGCCGGCGGGGATCCGGGCGCTCGAGGTGGCTGACGTGGCGGGGGCGATGGACTCGGTCGGCGAGGTGGCGCGGCGGCGGACAACGGAGGCGGTTGGCGCGATCAGCCCGTAGACTGCGCGTCGGTCGTGAAGACCGCCCACCTATGAGCCACCGGCCGGACGGGAAGAGATGGACAGGGACGACGACCTGCTGCGCGCAGCCCTCGGTGCGATCGCACCCGGCACCGAGCTGCGAGATGGTCTCGAGCGGATCCTGCGGGGCCGCACCGGCGCCCTCATCGTGCTCGGCTACGACCGGGTCATCGAGTCGATCTCGAGTGGCGGTTTCCACGTCGACGTCGAGTTCTCGGCGACCCGACTGCGTGAGTTGTGCAAGATGGACGGTGCGGTGGTCCTGGACCGGGACGCCGCCCGGATCCTGCGGGCCGCCGTGCAACTCGTTCCCGACGCCAAGATCGAGACCTCCGAGTCGGGCACCCGGCACCGGACCGCCGAGCGGGTCGCCAAGCAGACCGGTCTCCCCGTCATCTCCGTGAGCCAGTCGATGGGGGTCGTCGCCCTCTATGTCGGCGACAAACGACATGTGGTGGAGGGGTCCCCGATCACCTTGTCCCGGGCGGACCAGGCGTTGCAGACCCTCGAGGGCTACAAGTCTCGTCTCGATGAGGTCACCGGGACCCTGTCGGCCCTCGAGATCGAGGATCTCGTCACGATCCGGGACGTCACCGCCGTGCTGCAGCGGCTCGAGATGGTCCGGCGTATCGCCGCCGAGATCCAGGACTACGTCGTGGAGCTCGGCACGGACGGACGACTGCTCAGCCTTCAGCTCGAGGAGCTCATCGGCGGCCTCGGTAACGACCGGGAGCTGGTCATCCAGGACTACCTGCCGGCCACCAAGTCCGAGATGACGGTCGAGCTGGCGCTGGCCAACCTCGAGGCGCTCAACTCGACGGAGATGCTCGACCTCGCGGCCGGGGCGCGGGCCATCGGCTTCACCGTCGTCGGCGAGAGCCTCGACGCTCCGGTCAGTCCGCTCGGCTTCCGGCTCCTGACCAAGGTGCCGCGCCTGCCGCCGGCCATCATCGAACGTCTGGTGGCCCACTTCGAGTCCCTGCAGCGGCTGCTGGCTGCCGGCATCGACGACCTGATGCTCATCGAAGGCGTCGGCGAGGGCCGGGCGCGAGCGGTGCGTGAGGGGCTTTCGAGGTTGGCCGAGTCCAGCATCCTCGAGCGCTACGTCTGAGCCAAGCCGTGAGGACCCGAGCGAGGAACGAGCGAGGCCCGGAGGGGCGGTTCGGCTCAGACGTGAGGCGGGAACTTTGAGCCAGCTCGATTGCGTATGCCGCTGAGCTCAGTGTCGTACCCGCAGCTCCATGAGCGCGTGACGCGGTGGTACGCCCGGGAGGGCCGGGACCTGCCCTGGCGTGCAGCGGACTGTAGCCCGTGGGGCATCTACCTGTCCGAGGTGATGGCCCAACAGACCCCGCTGTCCCGCGTCGAGCCGATCTGGCGCGAGTGGATGGAGCGGTGGCCGACCCCGGCTGCGCTGGCTGCGGCTGCCCCGGGGGCCGCGGTGCGAGCGTGGGGGAGACTCGGCTACCCACGGCGGGCGTTGCGGCTGCACGAGGCGGCCACGATCCTGGTCGACCAGCACAGCGGCGAGGTGCCCGACACCCCCGAGGAGCTCCTGGCGCTGCCCGGCGTCGGTGCCTACACGGCCGCCGCGGTGGCGTGCTTCGCCTTCGGATTGCCGGAGGTGGTCGTGGACACCAACGTGCGTCGCGTCCTGGCCCGGGCCGTCGAGGGAAAGGCCTACCCGGGTCTGGCCCTCACCCGGGCCGAGACCCAGCTCGCGACCGATGCGATGCCGGCAGAGCGGCATACGGCAAATGTCTGGAACGTCGCGGTCATGGAACTCGGCGCTCTGGTGTGTCTGGCCCGGGGGCCGCGGTGTGGAGAGTGTCCGATCACCGACCTCTGCGCGTGGAACGTGGCTGGTCGACCCGCCTACGAGGGCCCGGCCCGCACGGGTCAGGCCTGGCACGGCACGGATCGCCAGGTGCGCGGCGAGGTGCTGCAGAGATTGCGGTCGGAGCACGGATCCCTGCCGCTCGCCGCGCTGCGTGACGCCGGGCCCGATGAGGCCCAGGTCTTGCGCTGCCTGGACTCTCTCGTGGCTGATGGGTTGGTGGAGCCGTTGTCCCGCCAGCGATATCGGCTCCCTGCGTAAAACTTCGGTCGGGCTGCGCGGGACGAGTGGCCTCAGTCCCTCGGGTCTCGCCCTTCGCGGTGCGCCCACCCGAGCGGGGAGGGACTCGGGTCAGTGGGACGGGCGCAACCCCAGAGCCTCCATGGCGCTGTGGAGCACCTGATCGGGGGTGCCGTAGGCGGTCACGACCGCACCCGGCTCGTCCGGCTCAAGCGGCTCGAGGGTGTTGAGTTGGCTCGGGAGCAGGCTCGCCGGCATGTAGTGACCGGATCGGTGCTCCATCCGGTCCTCGATGAGCTCCGAGGGTGCCGTCACATGGAGGAAGCGCACGGCGGGGCGGCCCTGGCGGAGCAGGTCCCGGTAGGCCCGTCGTAGGGCCGAACACGTGACGACCGCAGACTCACCTCCGGCCACCTTGGCGCTGATCCAGTCCCCGATGGACTCGAGCCACGGCCAGCGGTCATCATCGGTCAGGGGGTGCCCGCTGTGCATCTTGGCGACGTTGGCGGCGGAGTGGAAGTCATCGCCCTCGGCGAAGTCCCAGCCCATCGCTGCCGCGACGCCTTCGGCCACAGTCGTCTTTCCGGAGCCGGAGACTCCCATGACGATCACGATGTCGGGGGCGGGGCTCGGTGCTGCTCCGTCAGGCTGCATGGGCCGACTCTAGTCGCCTCGCGATGGGGCGTCAGTGATCGGTCGTGTGCCTCTCCTGCCGGCTCGCCGCGCCCCAGGACGACCCGTCGGGTTGTTGGTGCACACCGGGTCCCCACTAGGGTCGGACCTCATGGATACCGCTCGGTTTTGGAAGTTCGTCGCGGTCCGGGCGGTGTGGTTCATGGCGGCCACGGTGGCGACGCTTCTGGCGATCGTGCTCGGGCTGCAAATGGTCGTCGGGAACCGCTCGGGTGCGGTCGGGACGGACTACTCGGCGACGATCGTGTCCAAGTCGACCCTTCAGATGCCCGGTGACGACGGTGCCGTGTGCCGGGTCACCGTGGTGCCCGACAGCGCTCCGGATGCCTCCGACGCGCCCAGCCGGATCCGTAGCAGCACCGATTGTGCCCAGTTGCCCGCCATCGGTGCGCAACTGCCCCTGACCTATGTCAACGATGGCTCGACCGTGGTGACCACCGAAGATGCCGCAGCCGCCGATGGCTCGCCCGTCCCCGGGATGCTGGTCCTGCTCCTCGCAGTCGCCGGGTGGGCGATGTTCGTCCGCGAGAGCCGCCGCCTCAAGCGAGCGATCGACGATGGTGCGTCCGAGGGGACCGACTGACCGGCTGGCGTGACCAGCTGGGTGGCAGTCATGACCGAGCTCGCCGGCTGGCAGTCCTGACCGACCTGGCCGCCGGGCTGCCTTGACCAGGCGAGTCCGGACGCCGCCTCAGAGGGAGCGCAGCATCCGCGTGTTGCCCAGGGTGTTGGGCTTGACCCGCTCCAGGTCGAGGAACTCGGCCACACCTTCGTCGTAGGAGCGCAGCAACTCGGCGTAGATGGCGCCGGACACGGCTTGGCCCTCGATGGGGACGAAGCCGTGTCGCTGGAAGAAGGGGGTCTCGAAGGTGAGGCAGAAGAGTCTGCGCACCCCCAACTCGCGGGCATCCGAGATGAGTGTCTCGAGGAGGCGCCCGCCGAGACCGGTGCCGAGCTCGTCCGGCCCGACCGCGAGGGTGCGGACCTCTGCGAGGTCCTCCCACATCACGTGCAGGGCGCCGCACCCGACGATGACGCCGTCGCGCTCGGCCACCCGGAACTCCTGGACGCTCTCGTAGTAGGTGACAGCCTCCTTGGCGACCAGGACGCGCTTCTGGGCCAGTGGGGCGACCACCGCGCGGATTCCGCGGATGTCCGCGGTGCGAGCCCACCGGATCGTGGTCCCCATCGGCCCCGTGGTCTCAATGGGTCCGGGTGGACCTGTCGGCGCGGGTGGCCCTGTCGGCGCGGTTGGCCCCGTCGGCGCGGTCGGCCCCGTCGGCACGGTTGGCCCGGTGATGGTGGGGTCGGTCATGAGAGGTTTCCATCCTTGAAGTCGGTGAACAGCGAGCGGGCCTGCTCACCCAGGACGACGATCGAGGCCTGGCCCGCCCAGCCGGAGGCACCCTTTGCGACGCCGCGGCCCGCCTTGAGGGGGTTGAGGCGATGCAGCCCGGCCGTGTAGGTGAGGATCTGCTCGGCGGTGAGGTTGCTGCTGCCGACGGCGCTGAAGCTCGTCAGTGCTGCCGGGATCGCGATGGGCCCAGCGAGCTTGGCCTTGACCGCCGCGGCCAGGATGACTTCACCCTGATGCCGTGACCGCCCGAAGTCGCCGTCTGGCAGCGTCTTCCGCTCCCGCGCGTAGGCCAGGGCCTCCTTGCCGGACAGCACCTGGGGGCCCGCCCTGATGACCAGCTTGGCGTGGGAAGCGTTCAGCGTCTTGGGGATGACGATCGGGATCCCGCCCTGCTCATCGACCAGCTTGGTGAAGCCGCTGAAGCCGATGACGACGTAGCCCTCGATGGGCAGCCCGGTCGTGTCGCGTACCGTACGCAGTTGCGCCTCGGGGCCACCGAACACCATCGCCGAGTTGATCTTGCCCTTGCCTCCGGTGCTGAGCGGGACCCAGAGGTCACGGGCCAGGCCCATCACGCCCCCGCCTCCAGAGCCGTCGAGGCCGATCACCTGCAGGACGTCGGCTCTGGAGCGGGTCAGGGACTCGCCACGGCGCGCATCAGAGCCGATGGCCAGGACCCAGCGTGGGCCGCCCCCGAGGCTCGGGGTGGGCACTCCCAGTGAGGGCCACCACCCGCCGACCACCTTCCAGTCGGGCCCGACCGCGAGGGTGACGTCGTCGCCGGAGGTGACGACCGCGACGGGCGTCCCGCGCCAGTCCCCGACCTCGGCCCGGCCGGAGACCGGGGAGGTGGCGGGGGTCCGTCCAGTCAGGGCAGCCGCCGCGCGGGGGGTTGCGCTCTGGCCCAGGTCGTCGCCGGAGTAGATCTTGGTGACCAGCGCCGCCAGCGGGCCCGGCGCTCCGGGAAAGCCCGGCGTGGTTGTCCCGGTGGTGGGTGAGCCGGCGGTCGCAGGTGGCGGGCTGCCCGTGCTCCCTGCAGGGGCTCCGGGTGGGGTCTTTGCCGCGTCCCCGGTGCACGCCGCACTGAGCGTGAGGACCAGTGCCGCGGACAACGCTGCGGACAGTGCTGACAGTGCGGCCGACGTCCGCGTGGCGCCCGCGCGCGCGCTGCTGGGCCTGCTGGGCCTGCTGGGTCGACTGGGAAACTGCACCGGACCACCGTAGACGAGAGGCCGCTCGTGCCGTCGTGCAGTGTCATGTCTGGCGCCACG
>JBDTAU010000003.1:0-3420 GCA_039924465.1 Dermatophilaceae bacterium | reverse complement strand
CCTCGCGTCACCGCATCCTGTCGGCGTACGCCCCGACGGTCACCCGGCCCTGGGCCTGGCACGCGAACATCTGGGCCTGGCCTACCTGTGGGGTGGCGTGACCCCAGCCGGCCTCGACTGCTCGGGCCTCGTGCTGCACACGTGGCGACGCCTCGGGGTGATCGTCGCGCGAGACGCCTACGCCCAGGCAGCGTCGTCCATCCCAGTGCCGACCCACCGAGTGCGCGCCGGCGACCTCTACTTCTTCGCCCACGAGGGTCGCCGGATCCACCACGTGGGCATCGTGGTCGAGCCCGGATGGATGCTCCATGCGTCCGAGACGGGTCGCTTCGTCGTCGAGGAGCAGTTGCCCGAGGACAGACTGCGCACCCTGGTCTCCGCGGGACGCCTGCCGTTGCCCCTGAACATCTGAAGCATCTCCGAAGGAGGTGATGAGGTTGCGAGTGCTGCTGGTGGAGGACGAGCGCAACTTCGCCGAGACCGTGCGACGCGGCCTGACGGAGGAAGGCTTCGTGGTTGAGGTCGCCCACGACGGAGTCGACGGGCTCTGGATGGCCACTGAGCGCCAGTTCGACGTCATCCTGCTCGACATCATGTTGCCGAAACTCAACGGCTACAAGGTCCTCGAGCAGTTGCGCGCAAAGGGTGTGTGGACGCCGGTGCTCATGCTGACCGCCAAGGACGGTGAGTACGACCAGACCGACGCGTTCGACCTGGGTGGGGATGACTACCTGACCAAGCCGTTCAGCTTTATCGTCCTCGTCGCGCACATCCGGGCGCTGATCCGGCGGGGGGCCCCAGAGCGACCCATGGTCCTGGCCGCGGGTGACCTCTCGCTCGACCCAGGACGGCGTCGGGTCTACCGGGCGGAGCAGGAGATCTCCTTGACGGCCCGCGAGTACGGCCTCCTCGAATACCTGATGCGCCACCGCGGCTATGCCGTGAGCAAGTCAGAGATCCTGGACGGCGTGTGGGACCCGGCCTTCGACGGTGACGCCAACATCGTCGAGGTGTACATCCGCTACCTCCGGCAGAAGATCGACGTGCCCTTCGACCGTCACGCCATCGAGACGGTTCGAGGGCTGGGGTACCGGCTCGCGGCAGACGGCGGCTGACACTGGAGCGCGCCATCGTCACTGCATCGGCAACCGCACCTCAAACCGTGCGCCGCCCAGGTCGGAGTCACCGACCGAGACGACTCCCCCGTGGCCCCGCACGACTTCTGCCACGATCGCCAAACCCAGGCCTGACCCGCCCAGACCTCGCTCACGACTCTCGTCGAGTCGCACAAACCTCTCAAAGACCCGGTCTCGGTCAGCCGGTTCAATGCCTGGCCCATCGTCCTCCACGAGGAGGATGGCGCTGTTTTGCTGCTGCCCGAGTGAGATTCGCACCTGTCCGGATGCCGCACCGGCGGCGTTGTCGACCAGGTTGCGGACCACCTGCGCGAGCTTGGCCGTATCCCCTTCGACACGAACCGCGGAGATCCTGGTCACCACGCGCAGGGTCGTCGAGACCCTCAACCGCGCCGCTTCGGCATGGGCGATGTCATCGAGATCGACGTCCGTGCGTTCGAGGTCGAGCCCGCTGTCATCGGCCTTGGCCAGCAGCAGCAGGTCCTGGACCAAGGACCGCATCCGGGCCGCCTCGGTCTGCATCATGGCCCGCAGCTCCTGCCACGAGGTGCCCGCCGGCGCAGGTCCGGCGACATCCAACCCCGCCGTCAACGTGGCCAGCGGCGAGCGCAACTCGTGACTCGCATCTGCCACGAACTGGCGTTGGCTCTTCTGGCCGGCTTCAAGACGGTCGAGCATCTCGTTCATCGTCACGGCCAGCCGCGCGATCTCGTCGCTGCTGTCCGGGACCGGAACCCGGTCATGGAACTGGGCCGCGTTGATGCCCTGGACGCGGGTCCGGATCCGCTCGACCGGGAGGAGCGCCCGCCCGACCAGCACCCAGGTAGCCGCACCGACGAGAAGCAGGAGTGGCACGAGCGCCACGAGGACGTACCTCTGCACCGTGTCGACGGTGGCATCTTCAGTACCCAACGGGGAGGCGACGACAACGGTCTCCATCAGGCCATTTGTAGAGGCGACTCCCCGGGCGACGACGATGTGAGGGACCGCGCCCCGGAGGCCCGGCAGGCTCGCCACCTGCTCCTGAACCACCTGGCCGTCCAGCGGCCGAAGGGCCGAGATCGGTTCACCCCTCACGCTCGCCGAGGACGCAGCGAGGACAGTTCCGCCTGCATCGAGCACCTGGACCAGTTGGGCGCCTTGGCGGGTCTCCCTCAGATACTCCCCGAGGTCTGCCCGGCCGTCCGAGCGCATCTGGACCACGACCTCACCCGCCCGGGTGACGGCGGCGTCGGCAACGCTGGAGACGAGGCTCTGTCGCAACAGCACCAGCAGGAGCACGCCGCCGACGGCCAACGCGATCGCCACCACGAGGAGGGCCGCGGCAGTGGAGCGGGCCCGAATCCCCAGGAACGGGCGAAGCGTCGTGCGCCATCGAAGGAGCCCCGGCATCTGCAGCCTCTCCTCGTGCGTCAAGCGATGGACGTCCTGAGACGATCGTACGGATCGACGCCCGGGGCAGGGGGCACAGCCCGCTCTCAGCCTGTTCTCAGCATCGAACCTGCACAATCACAGGTGTCGAAGCAACAGGGCGTGGCGGGCGGAGTGGATGATGAATGGCAGCGATGAGCATGGCCGCGTCCGGAAACGCCAGTGCCCTGATCGCCGCACTCATGGCGGCGGTGGCCTATGGCGCGGCAACCGTTCTCCAGTCGGTGGGCGTGCGCCGCTTCGCGGCCGCCCCGAGCCGTCCGTGGTCCGGACGGCTGTTGGCCGGGCGGCTGTATGCCGTGGGGCTGGGCTTGGATGCCGTCGGCTTCCTGGCGTCGCTCGTGGCCCTGCGGGCGTTGCCGCTGTTCGTCGTCGAGTCGGCGATCGCCTCCAGCGTCGGCGTGACGGCTCTGCTGTCAGCCATCGTGCTGAAGCTGCGCCTGAGCCGGCGCGAGATCTTGGCACTGGCCGCGATCGGGGTGGGGCTCATCTCGCTGGCCGTCAGCGCCAGCGAGGGACCCGCGGTCCGACCGGCGATGACCGGACCGCTCCTCCTTCTGGCCACGGTGCCGGTCGGGGCCATGATCGTGCTCGGTTGGTCTCGGCCCCGAGCGTCCCGGACCGGGGTTGGCCTACTGAGCGGGGCCGCCGGTCTGGCGTTCGGTGCCGTCGGGGTAGCAGCGCGGGTCGTAGACGTGCCACAGCACTGGTGGCAGGCCGCGGGCAGCCTGCTCGTGGTCGTCCTGGTGATGCACGCGGCCCTGGCGCTCACGGCATACGCGATCGCTCTGGAACGCGGCCGGGTCACCACGGTGGCGGCCATCACCTTCGCGGTCGAGACCGTCGTGCCGGC
>JBDTAU010000002.1:0-6676 GCA_039924465.1 Dermatophilaceae bacterium | reverse complement strand
TGTCCTAGGCTCGGGCGGTGAGCTCTCCGCGCTGGTCCACCGCCGTCTTCGACCTCGACGGCACCCTCGCCGACACGATCGGCCTCATCGTCGAGTCCTACCAGCACGCGTTCCGGACCGTGCTCGGTCACGAGGAGGACGAGGCAGTGATCCGGTCGTGGATCGGCCGACCCCTCATCGGCGCCTTCCGGGACCACTCCCCGGAGCACGCGGATGAACTCTATGCGACCTACCTCCGTTGGAACACCGACAACACCGAGCGGCTCATCCGCGGGTTCGACGGTGTCGCTGAGGTCCTCGCCGCCGTGCGCGCGGCCGGGGTGCGCGTCGCGGTCGCGACGTCCAAGCGCCGTGAGTCGGCTCAGCAGGCCATGGACATCCTCGGCCTGAGTGAGCACGTCGAGGTGCTCGTCGGCATGGAGGACACCGAGATCCACAAGCCGGACCCGGCCCCGTTGCTGCTCGCCCTGACCCGGCTCGGGGAGCGGGACCCGTCGCGGGCGGTCTACATCGGCGATGCGGTCGTGGACGCCCTGGCCGGCAAGGCGGCCGGCATGTCCACCGTCTCCGTCACGTGGGGCGCCGGCACCCGAGAGGCGCTGGCCGGGGTCCGCCCCGACGCGACCGCGAGCACCGCCACCGAGCTCGAGCGCATCCTGGTCCCTGAGCCTCGCGCGGGCTGATGTCCGCCACGCAGCGTGGCCCACGACGGACGGTCACGTGTCCGGCATCACCTGTGCCACCAGGGGCTGGCCGGCACAGTACCCATGAGGGTGGTGTTCTGGCCGCATGCGCGCCGACCAGTCACACTCTGCCCACCCACCCTCCGAAGGCGCACCGCGACCCGCGCCGTCGGTCTCACTGCCGCACTCCTCATCGCGGTCTCGGGCTGTAGCGATACCGGCTCCTCGAGCGACCTGGACCCCGCGGGAGGCGGCGCCGACCCCGTGGCCACGGCGCAGGACCCCTCGCAGGCCACCGCCGAGGGAGGCGTCGAGCACCCCCGCGTCCCCGGCCAGCACGTCAGCCACAAGGGACGGCAGCAACGAGGCCCTGCTCCAGGCTGGTGAGACCGCCCTCACCAAGGTCGACGGCACCGTCACCTCCATCGACGAAGAGGGCCGGGGCGCCCGCTGGGAGGTGCAGGTCACGGCTGCTGACGGCACGGAGCACGAGCTCGAGACCTCCGCCGATGGCACGAGCGTTGTACGCGGGCCCTCCCCGACGGCGATAGCGCCGAGGACAGGGCCAAGCACCGCCAACGGGTGGGGGACGCCACCATCGACGTCCGGAAGGCGGTCGAGATCATTTCTGGGGTCGCCCCCGGTCGCATCACCGAGCTCGACCTCGACGGCCACGACGGCCATGACGGCCACGACGGCAAGACCGTCCGGGACGCCGACGTCGTCGACAGCTCGCAGACCAAGCGAGAGGTCAGGATCGACGCAGGCACCGGCGCGGTGCTGGAGGGGCGGATCGCTCCCGTCCTGTGCAGGGCCGGCCGTCCGCGGGCCCGCAATGGCTGGTCACGGGGAGTCGCTGGCTGGTCACGGGGAGTCGCGGCGGGGGCCTACGATTCGTCAGTGCAGAGCTTCGCCACCGACGCTGACCCGATCGCCATCGACAAGGCTCTTGCCTACGCTCGCCGGCGACTCCTCATGGACCCGATCCCGCTCGACCGAGCCCTCTCTCAGGCCGACCTCGACGCCGAAGCTGGCGAGACGATCACACCCGAGGGGCTCGGCGCGACGCGGGCCATGGACCTCTACGAGAACACCCTCGCCAAGGCGTGCCTGTCCACCGACCACCCGCGCTACCTGTCATTCATCCCCTGCGCCCCGACACGAGAGGCGGCGGTCTTCGACGTCGTCGTGGGGGCCTCGTCCATCTACGGCGGCTCCTGGCTCGAGGGCGCCGGCGCGATCTTCGCCGAGAACCAGGCCCTGCGCTGGATCGCCGACCTGGCCGGCTTGCCGGAGTCAGCCGGCGGCGCCTTCGTCCCCGGTGGCACCGTCGGCAACCTGGCGGCGCTCGTGGCTGCCCGGCATACGGCCAGGGAACGCGCCCGGCTCGCGGGGAACGGGCAGCGGCCCTATCGGATCGCTGCCACCGACAACGCCCACTCCTCCATCGTGTCGATGGCGCAGGTCATGGACGCCGAGGTGTGCGGCGTCCCGGTCGATGACCTGCTCCGCCTGCGCGGTGCCGCCTTGCGCGAGGTGCTCGAGGCGAACGGGCCGGAGACCTTCTTTGCCGTCGTCGCGACGGCCGGCACGACGAACTTCGGCGTCGTCGACAACCTCGCGGAGGTCGCCCAGGTCTGCCGCGAGTACGGCATCTGGTTCCACGTCGACGGTGCCTACGGTGGCGCCGGTCTGGCTGCTCCCTCCGTCCGCGGCCTCTTCGCGGGGATCGAGCTCGCTGACTCCTTCATCGTCGACCCGCACAAGTGGCTCTTCGCGCCCTTCGACTGCTGCGCGCTGCTCTATCGCGACCCGGCCCTCGCCCGCGTCGCCCACACGCAACACGCGTCCTATCTCGACGTGCTCACCGATGCGCCGGACTGGAACCCGACCGACTACACCGTCGGCCTGAGCCGGCGGGTGCGCGGCCTGCCGCTCTGGTACTCCCTCGCGGTGCACGGGACCGACGCCTACGTGCGGGCGATCGAGGGCACTCTCGAGGTGACCCGCTTCGCGGCCAGCGAGATCGAACGGCGACCCTACCTGGAGGCCGTCCGGCCGCCCGACCTGTCGGTCATCGTGTTCCGCCGGCTCGGGTGGACGCCCGAGGACTACCAGGTGTGGACCGACCGGATGCTGGCGGAGGGCAGCGCGTTCGTCGTGCCCACCTCGCACCGGGGCGAGGCGATGACCCGCTTCGCGATCGTCAATCCGCAGACCACGACGGATGACATCCTGGCCATCCTCGACTCGATGGCGTGACCCGGTCGGGGCCGATGTGACGGGGCCGATGTGACGGGTGGGACTCACGGGGCAGCCTGTCAAGCGACGCGCCGTGTCGAATGACACTCGTGTCATTTAGGTCTAAGGTGTGGACCGGAGCCAACGCACGCCTGCCGGGCGAGCCAGCGAGTGACCCTCAGCAGCTACGCCGAGACGTCACCTGAGAAATCACAGCCAGGCAGCACCGCACCGAGCACGACGACACTGACCTCGAGACCAGGGCAGCGAGACAGGGACGATGAGCACAGACCACGCCGAGCAGCAGACCCGCGCTTGCGAGAGCGCGCTCAGCGACCGGGATCACGAGATCCTGGCCTTTGAGCGGCAGTGGTGGAAGTACGCCGGCTCCAAGGAGCAGGCCATCAAGGAGCTCTTCGACATGAGTTCGACGCGCTACTACCAGGTGCTCAACGCCCTGCTCGACTCGCCGGCTGCCCTCGAGGCCGACCCGATGCTGATCAAGCGGTTGCGCCGGATGCGCGCCAGCCGCCAGCGCGCGCGCACGACCCGCCGCCTCGGCATCACCACCTGAGACTGAGGGCGCAGCGAGCGCGCGCAGCCGTGCTCGTGGTTCACTTCCCCCATGGTCGACGTGACGATCCGCCGTGCTGGGGTCGACGATGCACTCGTCGTCGCTGCCCTGCACCTGCAGTTTGCCCGCGAGCTGGGGCTGCCCGCCGAACCCGGCTACCTCGACCGGTTCGCTGACGCCTGGTTGGGCGAGCGGCCCGACCGGCCGACGTGGATCGCCGAGTGTGGAGGTGCCCATGCCGGGGTGCTGGCCACCCGCCGGATCCGACCCCTGCCGATGCCTGGGAGCCCCGACGCCAGCTGGCTCTACCTCACGACCCACTTCGTGGCGCCCGACCACCGGTCCCGAGGGGTCGGGCAGGCCCTGGCCGAGGGCTTGCTCGACTGGGCGCGCGGCACCGACGTCGCCTGGATCCGAGTCAATGCCACCGATGCGAACGCCCGTGACTTCTATGGCCGCTACGGGTTCACCTCGCCCGAGCGGCTCATGGAGCTCGACCTGAGGGAGACGACGTGACCGTCGAGCCCGGCCCGGGCCCCACCAACTCCCTGGTCGATGTCGCCGGTTTCCGGGTCGGGCACCACACCCGAGACGAGTCGGGCTGGCTCACCGGTGTGACGGTCGTCGTGCCGCCTCCCGGGGGCGCCGTCGCCGGCGTCGACGTGCGCGGGGGCGGGCCCGGCACCCGCGAGACCGACCTGCTCGACCCGCGCAACCACGTCGACCGGGTCAATGCCGTCGTGCTCGGCGGCGGGTCCGCCTTCGGTCTCGCAGCGGCTGACGGCGTCATGGACGGGCTGTTCGCTGACGGGATCGGCTGGCCCATGGGGCTGCCCGGTCGGGTCGTGCCGATCGTCCCCGCCACCATCCTCTTCGACCTCGGACGCGGCGGCGTGTGGGAGCACTGGCCGCGCGCAGAGGACGGGAGGGCGGCCTACGGTGTGGCGTCGGACTCGCCGGTGGCGCAAGGAAACGTGGGGGCGGGGACCGGCGCCAAAGCGGGCGGCTTCAAGGGCGGGATCGGCTCTGCGAGTGTCGTGCTCGAGAGCGGCGCGACCGTTGCCGCCATCGTCGCCCTCAACGCCGTCGGCTCACCCGTCGACCCCCGGACCGGCCGGCCGTATGCCGCTGAGCTGGGTCTCGCGGGGGAGTTCGCCCACGTGGGGCGACCCAGCACAGCTGATCTGGCAGTGGCCCGGACGCGCGCCGAGTCCCTCCCGGACCGGGTCGCGGGCCTGCCGGGGATGGCCACGACGATCTCGGTCATCGCCACCGACGCGACGCTGACCAAGGCGCAGTGCCAGAAGCTCGCCGGGATCGGCCATGACGGCTACGCGCGGGCGATCAAGCCGGTGCACACCCTCTTTGACGGGGACACGATCTTTGCCCTCGCCTCCGGTGAGCGGCCCAGCCCCGAGCTCATTGAGTTGACCCTCCTGATGGAGGCCGGGGCCGACTGCGTGACACGGGCGATCGTGCACGCACTGCTGGCTGCCGAGTCGGTCGATCGCAGCAGCGACGGCGGACTCGTGGCGCGCTCGTGGCGGGACGCCTTCCCGAGCGCCTGGCAGTGACCAACCCAGGGGTGGGCTGCGGAAGGCGCGGGCGTGGCTCGCCGCCTCAGTCGGCTGCCCACGCCTCACGCGACTGACCACCACGAGCACCCGACGGTCAACCGTCAGCGGGCCAGCTCGAGATAGGCCGTTGAGCGGACAAACGCCTGGGTGACCCGTTGCGTGGCGGGCTCCAGATCGAGCGAGTTGTCGTCGAGGTGGACCGGGTCGACGAAGACGATCGCCCGGCCCTCCCCGCACACGATGTCCGCGTCGGTGAGGCCCCGGGCGGAACCGACGTAGACGTTCCAGCGGTCCCGGTGGGTCGGGTCGACCTTGGGCGCGTGGTTGCCGGTCTCACTGCGCCAGAAGGCCAGGCCCGAGTCCCACGCGAGGCCGGTCTCCTCGGCGAGCTCCCGGTAGGCGGCGGCGTCGATGTCCTCTCCCGGGTCGACGTGACCGCCGACCAGGCCCCACTGCTCCGGGGCGACGGGGGCGTACTCATCCCGCTCCTGCAGCAGCAGCCACCCCCGGTCATCGACGAGGATGACGCTGGCGAGGGTGCAGGGCCCGGCGTGGCACGGGTTGGCCGGGTCCGCGGGAGGCGCTTCGCTGCTCATGTCTGGGGCTGCTGCGTGGGGTCTTCGGACAGGTCGACGTGGTCCCAGCCCCGGGCGAAGGCAGCGGTGAGGTGGGCCAACGGGTAGGGGAGACGGTGGTCGGGTTCGTGCTGTGCCTGCTCGAGGGGCATCCCGGCGCGTCGTCGTTCACGAATGACGGTGGCCAGGGCGTTCAACTGGTCGCGTTGTCCGGTGACGAAGCGCTCATCGACGGGGTGGCCGTGGCCGGGGACCACGGTGGTCCCGGCGCCGATCCAGGCCAGGTGCGACGCCAGGGTCTCGGACCACTCCAACGGCCAGCAGTCCTCGCCGAGAGACGGGTGGCCGGACTCCTCGACGAGGTCTCCGAGGAACATCAGGTCGGCGTCGGCGATCAGGACTGCGATGTCGCCGTCCGTGTGCCCGCGTCCGGCATGCGACATCGTGACGGCCCGGTCCCCGAGATCGATCGTGGCGCCGGTCGAGAACGTGCAGTCAGGTGGGCGGACCCTCGTGGCAACGGCATCGGCGGCATCGGCCGCGGTGTAGCCGTGCTCGAGGCCGTCACCCGGGTCGGCGGCGAAGGCTGCCTTGACGCGCGCCGCCTCGCCGTCGAGGGCGGCCCCGACGTTGGCGTGCGCATGGATGGTCGTGCCCTCGAACGCGACGTTGCCGAACGTGTGGTCGAAGTGGACGTGCGTGTTGATGACGTGGGTGACCCGGATGTCGCGGGCCAACCGCGTGATGTCGGCCAGCACCTCCCGGCCCTGGGCCTGACCGGCCCGGGTGTCGATGACGGCCGCGCCGTCACGACCCAGGATCAGGCCGACGTTGACGTCCCACTGCGGGTAGCGGGCCACGAACACTCGGTCGGCCACCTCCCGGAACATGCTCAAACCCTACGGTGCGCGGACTCCTCTCAGGTCGAGTGGCCCCCTCCTCCACAGCCTGTGGACGACGGGGCCCCTCGAATGGGTGAGGGGTCGGAGCCACTCGAATGGGTGAGGGGTCGGGGCCACTCGAATG
>JBDTAU010000001.1:0-3400 GCA_039924465.1 Dermatophilaceae bacterium | reverse complement strand
ATAGAGCGAGCGGATCGACTCGGAGACCTTGCGATCGTGCTCGAGGGCCGTCTCGAACGTCACGAGGACCGAGCCGGACTCGATCTCCGGTGCAGAGGTCGGGCCGAGGGCGGGGTGGTGGTCCCGGTCGAGGAGGTGGTCGATGAACTCGTTGGCGTGGGCGATCTCCTCGTCGGCCTGGTGCGGAGCCACTTGGCCATCCCGGGCAGGTCCATGACATCCATCTCGATCGCCAGTTGGCGGTAGACCATGCAGGCCCTGAAGTCCAGTGTGATCTGGTCGTTGAACGCCTGCACGAGATCCTCTGTCAGTTTTATGGAGGCAACTCTGCTGACGCGGCTGGCCGGTGTTGATGGCCGGTGTTGATGGCCGGTGTTGGTGGCCGGTGCTGGTGGCGGGTGGCGGGTGTCAGTGGTGGGTGGCAGGCTGTGTCGGATGGCAAAGGACCGACGAGCGGCCGTGCTCGACCGATTCTCTCCGGCGACCGCTGACTGGTTCCGGAGCAGTTTTGCTGCGCCCACGGCCGCTCAGGCCGGGGCCTGGGACGCGATCGCCTCGGGGCACCACTGCCTCGTCGTCGCCCCCACCGGGTCCGGCAAGACCTTGGCCGCCTTCCTCTGGACCATCGATCAGATGGCGAGGCGCCCCGTGCCCGAGGAGAAGCTCGAGCGCTGCCGGGTGCTCTACGTCTCGCCGATGAAGGCGCTCGCTGTCGACGTCGAGCGCAACCTCCGCGCTCCGCTCGTGGGCATCGGCCACGCGGCCACCCGGCTCGGTCTGCCGGTGCCGGACATCGGGGTCAGCGTCCGGTCGGGGGACACGCCCAGCAACGAGCGCCGAGCCTTCGCCCGGAACCCGACCGACATCCTCATCACGACGCCGGAGTCGCTCTTCCTGATCCTCACCTCGTCGGTGCGGGAGGCGCTCAAGGGTGTCGAGACCGTCATCATCGACGAGGTGCACGCAGTCGCCGGGACCAAGCGCGGGGCCCACCTCGCGCTGACCCTCGAGCGGCTCGACGCGATCCTGCCGAAGCCAGCCCAGCGGGTCGGGCTCTCGGCCACGGTCCGCCCGGTCGAGGAGGTGGCTCGCTACCTCGCGGGTGGCCGTCCCGTCGAGATCGTGGCGCCCGCCTCGACCAAGGAGTGGGACCTCGAGGTCGTCGTGCCGGTGCCCGACCTGGGTGAGCTCGCAGGGTCGCCCGTCGAGATCTCGCCGGGGGTGCCTGACCTCTCGGGCCCGGCGGCAGGCGCCGCGCCGCAGGCGAGCATCTGGCCGCACGTCGAGGAACGCATCGTCGACCTCATTGCCGAGCACCGTTCGACGATCGTCTTCGCCAACTCGCGCCGGCTTGCCGAGCGGCTGACCTCGCGGCTCAACGAGATCTGGGAGGAGCGGCTCGCCGAGAGCGATGACTCTGCTGCCACCGGCACTGCCACCGACACCGGCACCGCCACGACCCGCCGACCCCCCGCCCAGATCATGGCGCAGGCCGGTGTCTCGCGCGGCGCTCCTGCCGTGCTGGCCCGCGCCCACCACGGCTCGGTCAGCAAGGAGCACCGGGCCGCGATCGAGGAGGACCTCAAGGCCGGCCGGCTCCCCGCCGTCGTCGCGACGAGCAGCCTCGAGCTCGGGATCGACATGGGCGCCGTCGACCTCGTCATCCAGGTCGAGAGCCCGCCGAGCGTGGCGAGCGGTCTGCAGCGGGTCGGTCGCGCCGGGCACCAGGTGGGGGCGGTCAGCCAGGGAGTGATGTTCCCGAAGTTTCGCGGAGACCTCGTGCAGACCGCCGTCGTCGTCGAACGCATGCGGGCCGGTGCGATCGAGTCGCTTCGCGTGCCGGCCAACCCCGTCGACGTGCTGGCCCAGCAGATCGTCGCCATGTGCGCGATGGACGAGTGGTCCGTGGCCGAGGTGGAAGCCCTCGTTCGTCGCTCCGCGAGTTTCGCGTCGCTACCCCACTCGGTGCTCGAGGCGACGCTCGACATGCTCGCCGGCCGCTACCCCTCCGACGAGTTCGCCGAGTTGCGCCCTCGCATCGTGTGGGACCGGGTCACGGATACGCTCACCGGCCGGCGGGGGGCCCAGCGCCTCGCCGTGACGAGCGGCGGGACGATCCCGGACCGCGGGCTGTATGCCGTTTTCCTGGCCTCCGGGGAGGGGCCCGGTCGCCGGGTGGGTGAGCTCGACGAGGAGATGGTCTACGAGTCCCGCGTCGGCGACGTCTTCACCCTCGGCACCTCGACCTGGCGCATCGAGGACATCACGCACGACCGGGTGCTGGTCACCCCGGCCCCCGGGCAGCCGGGCAAGTTGCCGTTCTGGAAGGGGGACCAGCAGGGCCGCCCGGCCGAGCTGGGTCGAGCCCTCGGTGGTTTCGTCCGCGAGGTCGTCGGGCTCAGCCCCGACCGGGCCCGGGCCCGCCTCACCCGGGCGGGACTCGACGAGTGGGCCGCGGACAACCTCATCGGCTACCTCGCCGAGCAGCGGGAGGCCACCGGACACGTGCCTGACGACCGCACCATCGTCGTCGAGCGCTTCCGCGACGAGATCGGCGACTGGCGGGTGGCGGTCCTGTCTCCTTTCGGTGGACAGGTCCATGCGCCCTGGGCGCTCGGCGTGGCGGCCCGGATGCGGGAGCGCTTCGGCGTCGACGTCCAGGCGATGCATGGTGACGACGGGATCGTCTTCCGACTGCCTGATCTCGAGTTCGACGAGAGCTCAGGCGATGCAGACAGCTCACGCGCGATCGGACGACAACTGGTCGAGCTCGTCACCCTCGAGCCCGAGGAGGTGCGCGAGCTGGTCACCCAGGAGATCGGCGGCTCAGCGCTCTTTGCGGCCCGGTTCAGGGAGTGCGCAGCGCGAGCCCTGCTGCTGCCGCGTCGGCGGCCCGACCGTCGGCAGCCGCTCTGGCAGCAGCGTCAGCGGGCCGCGCAACTGCTTCAGGTGGCCAGCCAGTACCCCTCGTTCCCCATCGTCCTCGAGACCGTGCGGGAGTGCGTCCAGGACGTCTTCGACGTGCCGGGACTCGTCGAGCTGATGAGCGACATCCGGGCGCGGACCGTCAAGGTCGTTGATGTCGAGTCGCGCCAGCCGAGTCCGTTCGCGAAGTCGCTCGTCTTCGGCTACGTCGCTCAGTACCTCTACGAAGGCGACTCGCCCCTCGCCGAGCGCCGCGCGGCCGCGTTGGCGCTGGACCCGACCCTGCTGTCCGAGCTGCTCGGCCAGTGGGAGGCGCTCGCCCTGCGCGACCTGCTCGACCCCGAGGCCGTGGCCCGGACCGAGACCGAGTTGCAGCGGCTCACCCCCGATCGCGGGGCCCGTGACAGCGAGGACGTCGCCGACCTGCTGCGGGTGCTCGGACCGCTGTCCGTGCGTGACATCGTGGCCCGGGCCG